>NZ_JBNQTI010000265.1:0-7887 GCF_050325825.1 Kitasatospora sp. LaBMicrA B282 | reverse complement strand
CCCGGCGAGCCCGACGGCCACGCCGCTGCCGGCCGGCTCGCCCAGCGCCACGGCGTCGCCCGCCGCGACCCCCTCGCCGACGGCCACGCCGCTGCCGGCCGGGTGCCCCACGCCCACCCCGACGCCGACCCCGAGCCCGAGCAGTGCCCGCAGCGGCGGTTACGGCTACGGCTACCCCAACGGCTCGCGCGGCGGCACCGGCCGCGGGCGCTCGGGGGTGCCGGCCGCGGCGCCCAGCGCGGTGGACGCCCAGCTGGTGGACGCCCCGCCGCTGCCCTCCGACTCGCCGAGCCCGACCCCGCAGGTCCAGACGAACGCGCTCTCCGGCGCCTTCATCTCCAGCATCGGCAGCAACGCCGGCGTCCCGGCGGTGGCCGGCGGCATGGTGGTGGTGGCCGGCGGCGGGGTGCTCTGGCTCAAGCGCCGGCACACCGACAAGCGCGTCTGAAGGAACCGGACCGCGCCTGAAGCAACCGGACAGCACACCGGGGCCCGGCCGCCGAACGGCGACCGGGCCCCGGTGCGTTGCTGCCGGGACGGCCCGGCAGCGGGATCAGCCGGTGTTGCGCAGGCCGGCGGCGATGCCGTTGACGGTCAGCAGCAGCGCCCGGGCCCGCAGCGGGTCCTCCGGCCGCCCGGCCGTCGCCTCCTCGCGCTGGCGGCGCAGCAGCGCCACCTGCAGGTAGGAGATCGGGTCCAGGTAGGCGTCGCGGACCGTGAAGGTCTGCTTGAGCACCGGGTTGTGCTCCAGCAGCTCGTTCTCGCCGGTCAGCCGCAGCACCTCGCGCAGCGTGCGGTCGTGCTCGGCGGTGATCTGGTCGAAGATGTACTGCAGCTCGGCCGGGACCAGCTGCTCCACGTAGTGGCGGGCGATCCGCAGGTCGGTCTTGGCCAGCGTCATGGCGACGTTGGACAGGAAGTTGCGGAAGAAGTGCCACTTGCCGTACATCTCCGGCAGCACGTCGCCCAGACCCGCCTCGCGGGCCGCGGCCAGGCCGGAGCCGACCCCGTACCAGCCGGGCACGATCTGCCGGGACTGGGTCCAGCCGAAGACCCACGGGATGGCCCGCAGGCCGTCCAGCCCGGCACCCGAGTCGGGGCGGCGGGACGGGCGCGAGCCCAGGTGCAGCGAGGCCAGCTGGTCGACCGGGGTGCTGGCGAAGAAGTACTTCGGCAGGTCCTCCTGGTCCACCAGGGAGCGGTAGGCGGTGTGCGCGGCGGCCGAGACGGTGTCCATCGCCGCGTCCCAGCGGGCCAGCTCCTCGGGGGCCTGGCGCGGGGCGGTGTGCATCGCGGAGGCGGCCAGCGTGGCGGAGAGGGTGAGCTCCAGGTTCTCCCGGGCCAGCGAGGGCAGCAGGTACTTGTCGGAGATCACCTCGCCCTGCTCGGTGACCTTGATCTCGCCCTCCAGGGTGCCCCAGGGCTGGGCCAGGATCGCCGCGTGCGAGGGGCCGCCGCCGCGGCCCACGGTGCCGCCGCGGCCGTGGAACAGCCGCAGCCGGATGCCGTAGCGGTGGGCCACGTCGCGCAGCCGGCGCTGGGCGCGGTGGATCTCCCACTGCGAGGTGGTGATGCCGCCGAACTTGGAGGAGTCGGAGTAGCCGAGCATGACCTCCTGGACGTCCCCGCGCAGCGAGACCAGCAGGCGGTAGGAGGGGTCGGCGAGCATCTCCTCCAGGATCCGGTCGGCCTGCTGGAGCTCGTCGGTGGTCTCCAGCAGCGGCACGATGCCGATCCGGGCGACCCCGGCGTGCAGGTCGATCAGGCCGGCCTCGCGGGCCAGCACGGCGGCCGCGAAGACGTCGTCGGCGCCCTGGCACATGGAGATGATGTAGCTCTCGACGATCTCGTCGCCGAACCGCTCGAAGCCCTCGCGGATGGTGGTGAAGACGCCCAGCGTCTTGGTGCCGGCGGCGTCCAGCGGGGCCGGGGTGGGGGCCAGCGGGCGGCGCGAGCGCAGCTCCTTGGCGAGCAGCTTCTGGCGGTACTCGCGCGGCATGTCGTTGTACCGCCAGGCCTCCTCGCCGAGCCGGTCGAAGAGCTGGCCGAGCGCGTGGTGGTGGGCCTCGGCGTGCTCGCGCACGTCCATGGTGGCCAGCTGCAGGCCGAACGCCTCGACGGTGCGGATCGCCCGGGCCAGCCGGCCGTCGGCGATCAGCTCGCCGCGGTGCGAGCGCAGCGAGTCCTGGATCAGCTTGAGGTCGGCGACCAGCTCGCGGGTGCCCAGGTAGTCGCGGCCGGCCACGTGCGGGGTGCCGGCGGCCAGGCGCTCGCGGGTGTTCTCCAGCTTGAGCCGCACGCAGGTGGCCTTGAGCCGGTAGGGCTCCTCGGCGTTCATCCGCTTGTAGCGCGGGCTCAGCTCGGGCAGCAGCTTGAGGTCGGACTCCAGCGAGGCGAGCAGCTGCTCGGAGGCGCCGGCCAGCCGGACCGAGGTGGAGAGCGCGTTGCGCAGGTCGTCGATGGTCTCCAGGGCGTCCTTGATGCCGTACTCGTGCTGCAGGTTGAGCACGTCCCAGGTGACCTGCGGGGTGACGTTCGGGTTGCCGTCCCGGTCGCCGCCGATCCAGGTGCCGAAGGTCAGCGGGCGGACCCCCTCGGGCAGCGCCACGCCGACCCGGGCGAGCTCCTCGTGGAGCTCCTCCAGCACCTCGGGGACGGCCTCGCGGTACAGCTCGTCCAGGTAGTAGACGGCGTTGCGGGCCTCGTCGGTGGGCTCGGGGCGGGCGATCCGCAGCTCGTCGGTCTGCCAGAGCAGGTCGATCACCTCGGCCAGCCGGCGGTCGGCCGAGCGCTTGGCCGAGCTGTGCCGCTCCGGGTCGGAGGTCGACAGGCCGGTGGCGGCGTGCTCGCGGTGGATCCGCTCGAGCAGTTCACCGATCCGGCGCAGCTTGTTCAGCACGCTGCGGCGGGCCGCCTCGGTGGGGTGCGCGGTGAAGACCGGACGGACCGCCAGGTGGGCCAGGGTGTCGGCGACGTGCTTGGGCTCGGCCTGCCCGAGCTGGTCGGCGGTCTTGGCGAGCAGCGAGCCCTCGCGGGCCCGGCGGGCGGCGAACTCGCGGCCGCGGTGCACCTGCTCGGTGACGTTGGCCAGGTGGAAGTAGGTGGAGAAGGCGCGCACCAGCTTGGCGGCGGTCTCCAGGTCGATGTTGGCGAGCAGTTCCGCGGTGGCCTCGCCGTCGGTGCGGCTGAGCAGCCGGACCTGCTCGACCAGGCCGAGCACCTCGGCGCCCTCCTGCCGCACCAGGGTCTCGCCGAGCAGGTCGCCCAGCCGGCGGATGTCGGCGCGCAGCGCCGCGTTGTCGGCGGCGGTCTCGGCCGGCGGCAGGTCGACGGCGGCGAGGCTCGAAGGTGCCCCGGTCGTGGTCGAGGGGTCAGTGGTCGGCGGGCTCGACTGGTCGGCACTCGGCCGGTCGGCCGAGGTGGGGACCGGAGCGGTCACGGCTGGCTCCCTGGGACGGTGGGCGTGGGCGGCGGCGGACCGCGCTGTCCGACCGGACCAGCATAGGTGTCGGGGCTTGCCCCGTGGTTGAGCCGGTCGCATGCCGGACAGCGCGGCGCTGCCGGTGGTGGACGGACCGTCCGCCGGAAGTCGGTGGGGCGGGCGGGGGTGCCTCGCTTAGGCTGTCGGACATGAGCTTGTCGCCTGGGGCGGGCGCGCAGGACCGCGGCTGGTGGTGGTGGGAGCGGCGGCGGGGCGCGGTGCTGGACGCGCTGCTGGCCGCACTGGCCGCGCTGGAGTGCGCGTCCGGCGGCTGGCAGTTGGTCGCCGAACGGTTGCAGCTGGGCACCGGCCTGGGCGTGCTGGCCGCGGTGATCGGCGCGCTGGGCGGCGCCTCGCTGCTGCTGCGGCGGCGGTGGCCGGCGCTGCCGGTGCTGGTCTCGGTGCTGCTGGTGCCCGGCCTGTTCGGGATCGTGCTGCTGGTGGTCGGCCTCTACACGCTGACCGAGACCTGGGCCTGGCCGCAGGGCCGGCGGCGGGTGGTGGCGCTGGGCACGGTGGTCTTCCTGGAGACCCTCGGCATGGTGCTCTTCACCCTGGTCACCAGCAAGCCGCAGCCCGGCCAGCAGCTGCCCGCCACCTGGGTCTTCGTCCTGGTCTCGGTGCTGGTCACGATCGGGCTGACGGTCGCGCCGGTGGCCACCGGCCTCTACATCGGCGCCCGGCGGCGGCTGGTCGACTCGCTCAAGGACCGCGCGCACGGCCTGGAGGCCGAGCTGGACCTGCTCGCCGAGCGGGCCAGGGAGCGGGCCCGCCGGGCCCGGCTGGAGGAGCGCACCCGGATCGCCCGCGAGATGCACGACGTGGTGGCGCACCGGGTCAGCCTGATGGTGGTGCACGCGGGGGCGCTGGAGCGGATCGTGGCCCGGGACCCGGACAAGGCGGCGCAGAGCGCCAAGCTGATGGCCGAGACCGGGCGGCAGGCGCTGGACGAGCTGCGCGAGATCCTCGGCGTGCTGCGGATGAACGAGGACGCGGCGGCGGAGGGCCCGAGCGGGCTGGTCGACCTGCCGCGGCTGGTCGACCAGTCCAAGGCGGCCGGGATGCAGGTCACCCTGACGGTCAGCGGGGAGCGGCTGCCCTACCGGGGGGAGGCCGAGCAGACCGCCTTCCGGGTGGTCCAGGAGGGGCTGACCAACGCGCACAAGCACGCCGGCGGCGCCCGGGTCTCGGTGCTGCTCGCCTACCTGCCGAACGGGGTGCGGGTGGCTGTGGTGAACGAGAGCCCCGGCGGCCGCGCCGACCAGGTGCGGCTGCCCAGCGGGGGCAACGGGCTGGTCGGGATGGCGGAGCGGGTACAGGCACTCGGCGGCAGCTTCCAGGCCGGGCCGGAGCGGGACGGCGGGTTCCGGGTGGAGGCGCTGCTGCCGTCCCGGCTGGTGGACCGCAGCGACCGGCTGCGTTGAGGCCGGCCGGGCTGGCTGCGCTGCCGCCGGCAGCGGCGCCTCAGGACTGGTCGCCGGCCGCCCGCAGCCGTTGCGGGCGCAGGCCCAGCACCAGGGTGGTGACCGCGTGGTCGAGGTCCGGGCCGAGGAACCACTCGCCGGCGTGGTCCAGGCTGTAGACCCGGCCGGCCTCGTCGATCGCCAGCACCGCCTGCCCGTAGTTCTCCTCGCCCAGCGGCGCGACCCGGCTGTCCAGCGCCCGGGCCAGGTCGGTCAGCGTGCGCGGCAGGTGCAGCCCGCACAGCGGGTCCAGCAGGAACGGGGTGCGGGCCTGCTGGCGCCCGGCGCCGGACAGGTCGAAGGAGAGCCCGCCGAACTCCGCCCAGGCCTCGATCGCGGCCGGGAAGACGGCGTGCGCCGCGCCGTCGGCGGCCGGGCGGGCGAGCAGCTGGTCGGCCCACTCCTCGGCGCGCCGGATCTCCCAGCGGCCCGGGTGCCAGCCGGCCTGCTTGAGGGCGGCGGCGACGTCGGCGGGGAACCGCGGTTGCGAGCGGTTCTGGCCGGGGGCGGTGGGGCTGAGCGGGTTCAGGGGGTACTCCGGGCTCGGGGGACGGTGACCTGAGGCCGGGTCAGGTGGTGGGCCCGACCGCGACGCTCTGCACGGTGAAGTGCTCCAGCAGCGGGGTGCAGGACCGGCAGGGCGGTTGGTGGGTGCCGTGCGCCGGGTCGTCCTGCTCGCGGATCCGCACCGTGGTCAGCTTGCTGCCCTTGAGCGCCTTGCGGGCGTCGTGCAGGCTGAGCGGCTTGCGGGCGGCGCGCTTGGAGCGGCCGGTGTCCACCGTGGTCAGGTACCGGGAGAGCAGCACGGTCTCCGGGCAGCGCCCGGTGAACCGCTCCTGGTGCTCCAGCGGGAGCTTGACCAGGAACTCGGCGACCAGGGGGTGCAGCTCGGGCGGCTCGTCGCCCTTGCGCCCGGCCAGGGTGTGCACCTCGCCGCCGCGCAGCGAGAGGGCCGCGGCGGTGGCGGGCAGCAGGCTGTCCCGGTGGTGGCGCAGCAGTGGTGCGGTGCTGGTGCCGTCGGCCACGGGCTGCTCCTCTCCTTCGGTGTCCGCTCGTCGGTTGCCGGGCGGGGCGGGCGGTTTGTCGCGATTGGCCGGGCTGCCCCGGGGCCAGCCTGCCAAACCTCTCGGACAGTGGATCACCCGGGGGTCCGGGAGGTGTCCTGATGGGCCGTCAGTCTTACGTATCGTTCACAAATGAGATGGGTGACTCCGGATTTTCACGCCCCCTGCGCCGGTGGGCCCGGGCGAGGCCTCGACTAGGACAAGCCTCTGGATACCCTGGTGCCCTGCTACATCGGCTTCAGCAGGGGGCACCCAGATGACGACAGGTCGGCCCGGCACCGCCGCCGCGCCCAACGCGGCCTACGCGGGTCAGGTGGTCCACTTCCCCGACCCGTTGCGGGCGGCCAAGTACCCCGACGGGGTGCGGGTGGACGAGCACGGCTACCCGGACTTCTCGCCGTACGCCGCGGCCGCGGCGGAGGTCGCCGACCCGCCCGAGGGCTTCGGCGTGGACGAGCTGCGGCTGACCGACTACGTCTCGGCCAACGCCGCACTCTTCAGCCAGGGCCACGAGCTCTGGGCCGACCAGGAGACCGCGGTGGCCACCCCGGCCGGCTGGACCTGGCACCACGCGGTCGGCCGGGCGGCCCCCGGCTGGCGGCGGATGGAGCTGGTCCCGGTCGAGGTCAAGGCGCTGCTGCGGCACCACGGCGGCCTGGCCACCTCCGCGGCCGACCACGCGCGGCGCGGCACCCGCCCGCTGCAGGAGCAGCGGGCCGTGCACTTCGCGCTCTCGGTCGAGGGCGTCGACCCGCAGCACGTCGGCGAGGACCTGGTGCAGGCGGCCGAGGAGCGGCTGGGCTACCGGCTGCCCGGCCCCTACCGCGGGTTCCTCAAGCTGGCCGGCGGCCGCCCGCCGGTCGGCGTGGCGCTGGACACCGAGCTCGGCCTGCTGCTCGACCAGCCGTTCCTGACCCTGCGCGAGCAGTTCGAGCTGGACGACCTGGTCTACGCCAACAAGTGCCTGCGCGACCACCTGACCAAGGACTACCTGGGCATCGCCTACGCCCAGGGCGGCATCGTCGCGCTCAAGGTGCGCGGCGAGGACCTCGGCTCGGTCTGGTTCTGCCTCTACGACGACGCCCGCGACAGCGGCGCGCCGGAGGAGGCGGCCGACCGGGTGCGGCGGCTGCTGCTGCGCTGCGGCGACGACTTCGACGACTTCCTGCTCAGGCTGGCCGGCAGCCCGCCCGAGCTGGAGACGGTGGCGGAGCTGATGGTCGACGGCGGGTTCGCCCGCGCGGTGCCGGTGCCGTGAGGCGGCCGGTGAACGGCGCGGCGGCGGTCGGCGGCAGCCGGGCCGGCCGGCGTGCCGGGGAGGGTGTGACAGCGGTGGCGGACAAGGCGGAGGCGGTCCCGGCATGACGATGACGTACGCGCAGGCGCAGGACCTGGCGACGGAGTGGATCAACGGCGGGGTGCCGCACTTCCAGCAGCGCGAGGTGCGGGTGCGGGAGTTCGACCTCGGCTTCGTCTGCTGGGCCGAGGACCGGCCCGGCGGGCCCTCCTCGGACGGCGGGGCGGTCAAGCTGGTGATCGCCCGGGACACCGGGGCGAGCACCCTGTGGCCCGCGCTGCCGGTCAACGAGGTGGTGCGGCGCTACGAGGAGGCCTACGGCCGGCCGGCCGGGGCGACCCCCGGCGCGGCCAAGCCGCAGCCCGCGCCGATCGAGGCGACCTCCTTCCTGCTCAGCCCGCCGCAGTGGGTGCTGGACGCCGGCGCCGCCGCGATCGCAGCGGAGAACGAGCGGCTGGGCGGCGCACAGGGCACCCCGGCCGCGGCGCCCGCCGACCGGCCGGTGCCGGCGACCGGGCCGAGCACGCCGGGTGAGGGCGTGGCGCTCGGCAAGCCCGCCGCGCCGTTCGAGCCGGCCGTGGC
>NZ_JBNQTI010000264.1:0-7890 GCF_050325825.1 Kitasatospora sp. LaBMicrA B282 | reverse complement strand
GGCCCGGGCCGTGGAGGGGAAGGCCCGGACCCGCGCGGCACTCCACCGGGCGCCGGGGACGAGGACCCGTTGGTGCGGAAACCGCGCCCCCGATGTCCCGAATCTCCCGTCCCTCCCCAGAATCACCCGAACTCCCCGACACCCCACGGGCATCCGCGATCCGCCCCGCAGTGGCAGCATGTCCCCAGGGCCCGTCCGACCATGCCCACCGCGCGCTGACCCGACGCGGATCGTCGGACCGGCCCCGGCCCGCACCCGCTCCGCCCCGGCGCACCCCGCTGTCCGGTCGCGCGGCGTCCCGCGGGTCCCAGGGACGGTCCACACCCGGTGGAGGCGCGATGCGGTGGCTGGCGGGCTGGAGCGGCAGCGTGGCCAACACCCGGACCGCCACCCGCCGGCGGCTGCCCGACCCGGGCACCGGCGCCGCCCTGCAACAGGCGCTCAACGCGCTGGCCGCCGTCCGGCCGCTGGCCGCGACCCCGCTGTGGACCGGCCCCGACCCGCTCTGGGCGGTCGGCGACTGGCGGCCCGCGGAACTGCGGCAGGCCGTGCTGCACCCCCACAGCCGCCACCCCGAGGTGACCAGCGGCGCGCAGGGCGCCGACCTCGGCCAGGACACCGAGGCCGTGGTCCGGCTGCTGGTGGCCGGCCCCTGCGGTGCCGCCGACCACGAGCTCGCCGCCGGCCTGGTCGCCGCCCGCGGCGGCGCGGTGCGCCACCTGACCACCTGGCCCGGCAGCTACACCGTGGTGCTGCGGATCGGCACCCGCAACACCCTGCTGCTCACCGACCTGGCCGGCCTGCAACCCGTCTTCCACACCCCGTGGTGCGGCGGCACCGCCTACGCCACCGCGGGCCTGCCGCTCGCCGACCTGGTCGGCGCCCCGGTGGACACCGGCCACCTGGCCGCCGCCCTGGCCTGCCCCGAGTCCCCCGAGGCGCTCGGCACCGGCACCCCCTACCTCGGGGTGCACCGGGTGCCGCCGGGCCACACCCTGGCCGTCCGCGGCGGCCGCCCCCAGCTGAGCGAGTACGACGACGAGGGACTGCCGGGCAGCGTCCCGCGCCAGAACGGCGGCGAGGCGCCGGCGGTACGGGAGTTGACCCGCACGCTGCTGGAGGCCGTCCGGTTCCGGGTGCGCAACGCGCCGACCGTCCCCGGGCCCGGACCGCAGCGGGCCCGGATCGGCGCGGACCTCTCGTACGGCACCGCCTCCACCGCGCTGGCGCTGCTCGCGGCCGCCGTGCCGATCAGTCCCGCACCGACTGCGCCGGCCGCACCGACCACGCCCGGCGCCTCGGCCGCGCCGCACGACCCGGCCGCCCTGGCCGAGCTGCCCGGCCGGTCGGCCGACCCGGCGCAGCCTGCAGAAACGGTCCCTCGCACCGGCGCCACCAAGGGCTCCTGGGTGCGCGCCGAGGCACCCGCACCGCCCGAGCCCGAACTGCTCGCCGCCGTCACCGTCCGCGAGTCCCCGCGCACCACCCCCGAGGCCCCGCACGACCCCGCCCGCCCCCGGCTGCGCCACACCGTGCTGGCCGCCACCCCGCAGACCCTGCCCTACGCCGAGCTGGCCACCGGGCCGCTCACCGACGAGCCCGGCCGCGCCCTGGTCATCGCCCCCGCCACCGCCGCCCGGCTGCGCGCCGGCGGCACCGACCACCTCACCGGGCACGGCGCCCGCCAGGTGCTGGACGGCCACCCGGCCCGGCTCGCCGACCTGATCCGCGAGGGCCGCCAGCGCGAACTGCTGCCCCCCGTCGCCGCGCTGGCCGGGGTGGACCGGGCCATCGCGGGCACCCTCACCGGGACCGTCCGCACCCCGGTCAGCGTGCTGCGCGCGGCCCGCCGGCTGGCCCGCGGCGGGTACGCCGAGGCCCTGGACGACGCCGCCGTGCAGCTGACGGCCCGTCGCGGGCGGGTCAGCCCGGACGGCCGACCGGGGGCCGGGCTCACCGCCGGCGCCTCCTCGGTGGCCGACCTGAGCTGGTGCGTCCCCGGCCCGGCCGCCCGCTACCTCTCCGACGACGCGCGCAGTGCCGTGGCGCTGCGCCTGCGGCTCGCCGCCCGCGGCCCCGAGCCCGAGCTGCACCCGGGCGTGCGCCGGGCGCGGCTGGCCCTGCGCCACCATGCCGCCGCCTACCGCACCCTGGTGCACGCCGCCGAGCAGCACGGCCAGCGGGTGCACGCGCCGTTCTTCGACAACCGGGTGCTGCGCGCCGCCCGCCTGCTCCCCCCCGACCTGCGGCTGCAGCCCGGCGCTCGACCCGCCCTGCTGCGCGCCGTGCTGGCCGGCGCCGGGCGCGCCGACCTGCCAGCCGACTGGGGCCGCACCCCGCGCCCCGACCGCGCCGAGGCCGCCCGGGCCGGGCTGCGGGCGGCCGCCGACCCGCTCGCCGAGCTCTTCCGGGCTCCCCTGCTGGCCGAGGCCGGCCTGATCGACCTGCCGGCGGTGCGCCGCGCATTGCAGCTGGCCACCGATCCCTACGCCGACCTCCCGCCGGGCGCCCTCGACGGCCTCGCCGACCTGGTCGGCGCCGAACTCTGGCTGCGCCGCTTCGAGGCCCGCCGGCACGGCTCCTGCTGGACCGGACTCCCGCTGCCGCAACGCCGCGCCCTGGCCGGAGCACGCTTCGCCTGAGCCTGCCGGGCTTTGCGGCGGCGGTGACGGATCATCCCTCTGACGCCACGTCAGCACCCCGTCGGCGCGTCCGGTCAGCCGACGCCCCCAGCCGCAGGAGGTCCACCGGTGACCAGCCCCGCTCTCCTCCCCGTCGCCACCACCCCGCCCGGCCCCCCGCTGCCGCCCGGCGTGCTGGCGGCCTGCGACGGTTCCGACGGCTCCCTCTGGGCGCTGCACCGGGCGATGGCCGAGGCCGAGCGCTTCCAACTGCCGCTCTACCTGCTCGGCGTGGTCGACCCCGCCCCCGGCGGCTACCCGCCGGGCCTGGCCGAACTGGTCCAGGAGAGCACCGAGCGCCTGACCGCCGGCATGGCCGACGGCCTGCGGCGCGCCGTCGGCACCGTGGAGCGCGCCCGCGACCGCCCGTTCGCCGGCCCGCTCTCGCTGCACGTCGCGCTCGGCCAGGTGGTCGACGTGCTGCTCGCCGCCACCCCCGGCCAGCACACCCTGGTCCTCGGCACCCGCGGCAACGGCGGCTTCTCCCGCCTGCTCCTCGGCTCCGTCAGCACCGCCGCCGCCCACCACGCCGCCTGCCCGGTGCTCCTGGTCCCGGCCCCACCGGCGGGGGAGTGACCGGCGGGAAAGTGGCCTGCGGGGGAGTGAGGGGCCGCCGCGGGCGGATCCTGATCGCGGCCGACCGGGAGGGCAGCGCCGGTCGGGTCCCGCTGGGCGGGAGCTCGGTCGGTAGCCGGGCAGAGATTGTCGGACTGGCGGGCAAAGGCAGTCGCGGTAGCTCGTAAAACGCTGCCAAATGATCATCAGCTGTCGTCAAACGCAAATCGTGTTCGTGACGTTGACGGATTACCTACCCACCGTCAACCTGGGTCCTGACGCCACATCTGGACATTCGGGAATGGGCGAAAGGCCGGCGGCAGGCCGACCGGTTGGGCGCCATCCTGGTCCGGTGTTTCTTCCGGCATCCGCCGAAGTGCGCGCAACTCGCCGACGCCCTCCGTCGATTGGCTCATCCCACATGACCGAACAGCAGGAAATCGAGCAGACCGACCTCACTGGGTTCGCACACGAGCTGGTGGCCTGCGTGCTGCTGCGGGCGGGGGAGGACGAACCGGACTTCCCCAATGCGCCGCACCGCGCGGCGGCCTACGTGGTCTCGATCGCCGCCGTGGTGATCATTCTCGGTCTGCTGCTGGTCCTGCTGCCGCCATTCTGAGCTGTTGACCGGTCGTCCTCGACCACTCGTGGACGGCCGGTCGAGCGCCCGGCGAGCACCGTCCGGGCACCGTCACGCCGGCCCCGACGGCACCGGGCCGTCGTGGCGGCCGCTGGAGCGCCAGTCGGCGAGCCGCACCAGGGACTCCAGGTAGGCCAGCCGGAACGGGCCGAGGTCCGCGCGGTCCCGCAGCGCGGTGGCCCGGGCGGTCCACTGGCCGTCCGGCCGGAAGGCATCGGTGCGCAGCACCTGCGGCGCGAAGCGCTCGCCGGTGGAGAGCACCACCTCCGGGGTGCGGTCGCCGTCCTCGACCCCGAGCAGGCGCGGTGCCTCGTCGGGGCCGGGCCGGGCGGCGAGGCGCACCTTCCCGTGGTGCGCGGCGGCCAGGTAGGTCACCAGGAAGTCGGTGCCGTCCGCCAGCAGCATCAGGGCGCTGACCAACTCGTGCCGGAAGTACGGCCGCTCGGAGACCCCGGTGTTGAACGGGGCCTTGGACTTGGCCAGCAGACCGGCCGGCGGCTCCCCGCCGCCGGCGTGCACCCGGCGCTGGAACACCTCGTGGCACTTGCCGAGGTCGTGGTACCGGGCGGCGCGCACCACGGCCTCCCGCAGCTCGGCGCCGATCGGTTCGCCCAGTGCGGCGAGCAGCGCCTCGGCCTCCTCGGCGGTCTCCTGCAGGTGCTGGTCCAGGCCGACCCACGAGGTGCAGGCGAAGGCCCAGGTCGGCGCGGGCGGTCCGCCGGCCACCGTCACCGGGGTGCGGTCGGTCGGGGACCACCCGACGTCCGGCAGGTAGCCGCCGCCCGCGGCGTCCAGCAGCACGATCATGCCGGGGCGCAGGTCCGCGGGGGTGGCCCGGCGCCAGTGGCCGTCGCTGCGGTCGCGCAGCCAGCCCCGCTCGGCGAGCAGCGGTGCGAGCTCGGTGAGCGGGACCGGGCAGAGCTCGGCGCGGCCCGGGTCGGGCTCGTCCGCGGCGGGACCACCGGCGGGGCCGGCGGCGGTCCCGGCCGGCGTGCCGGGGGCGTCGGGGGCCTTGGGGGCGTTTTCCGGGGCGGCGGGCTCGGTCGCCCAGTCCCGCCAGGCGACCAGCGCCGCCGCGTCCGCCACGGCCCCGGTCCAGCGGTCGACCGTGGCCCGGCCCTGCTCGGCCGTCGCGGTGTCGAACAGCTCCAGCAGCTCGGCCAACGCCGGCTCCGCCGCGGGCGCCCGGTCCTCGGTGATCGGCGCCGCGAAGAGCTGGTCCGCCCGCACCGCCTCCCCTTCGCGCGCGGTCAGCCAGGCCCGGACCGCCGGGTCGCCGCCACCCTCGGGCGGGCTGCACCAGAACAGGTCGCCGCCCTCGGGGTGTTCGCCGTACCGGTTGCAGCGGCCGGCCAGCCGGACCAGCGCACTCCACCCACCCGGTTCGGTGACCACGGTGCGGCCGGACAGTTCGAGCTCGGTGGCCACGGCCGGGGTGGCCACCACCAGGTCGCCCGGCTCGGGCCGGTCGGCGGCGCGGTGGTGGGGGTGCAGCAGCACCGGGGCGGGGCGCGCGGCGGTGCCGTCGGCGGTCGCGGCCAGGGCCAGCTGGAGGGCGCGGGCCCGGGCCGGGGTGTGGACCACCACCAGGGTCCGGGTGCCGGGCCGGTGGGCGGCCCGGACCGCGCGGGCCAGCTCCGTGGGGTAGGGGTCGGTGGCCGCGAGCGACAACCGCCGGATCCGCCGCACCGCGGCCGCCCCCGCCCAGTCCCCCTCGGCCCCCGCCGCCGGGTCGACCGCCAGCAGCGGCCCGTCCACCCCCCGGCCGTCCTGGGTCGAGCTCAGCCAGAGGGTGGCGGTCGGTGCCGCCGTCCCGAGCCGATCGCGCCAGCGCTGCAGCCGGACGGCGGTGGCGACGGCCGCCGGGTCGAACAGGTGCAGCTCGTCGAAGACCCACTGCGCGTCGTTGTGCAGCACCGCGAAGGAGACGGCGGCGATCCGGGTCCGGTCGGCGTAGCCGCGCATCAACGCCCGGCTGAGCAGCAGGTCCTGGGTCCCGACCAGGATCTCGGTCCGCTCCGGGTGGCGCCGCCAGCCGCCCTCCGGGGCGGTGGCGCCGGCCAGCAGGTGCAGCCCGACCCGGTCGGTGAGCTCCAGCCGGACCAGCCAGTCGCGGATCCGGTCGGCCGTGGGTCGGGCGAGCGCGCCGGTCGGCAGGACGAGGACCAGGCGGCGCGGGGTCCGCTCGGGCGCGCCGATCAGCCGGCGGTACAGCCAGGCGAGCACGGTGCCCGTCGTCTTGCCGGCGCCGCTCGGGGCCTGGAGCAGCCCGGGCAGGCCCTGCTCGGCGAGTCGGCACTGGAAGGGGAGCGGCGGCCGGCCGAGTGCCGTCGTGACGAACTCCTCGAACGTGTCCGCCATGGCCACGACTCCCCTCGGTCGGCCTCACACCCTAGCCAGTGCGGCCGACGCCCGCACCGGGAAACGGACGCCCGCACCGGGAATGCCGAGTCGGACATTTCGGTTCACTCTGCTCGTCCGGTCCTCATTTCGTCCGGTCCTCATCCCAGCCGACTTCCATCTGATCAACGACAGGAGCCGTTCCGCCATGAAGGTCGAGATCTACAGCGACATCGCCTGCCCCTGGTGCTACATCGGCAAGCGCCGCTTCGACCAGGCGCTGGCACGCTTCGAGGGCCGGGAGGCGGTCGAGGTCGTGTTCCGGCCGTACCAGCTGGTCCCGGACGCGCCGGCCACCGCCGGCCCGCACCGCGCCTGGCTCGCCGAGCGGTACGGGCCGCAGTCGCGGGCGATGGACGACCGGGTCACCGAGCTGGGCCGGGCCGAGGGGATCGCGTACGACTTCGACGCCGCGCTGCACGCCAACACCTTCCTGGGCCACCGGCTGCTGCACCTGGCCGAGGCCGAGTACGGTGCCGCCGTCCAGGGCGAGCTGAAGGAGGCGCTGCTCAAGGCGCACTTCAGCGACGGGGTGGACGTCGGCGACCGGGCCGCGCTCACCGAGGTCGCGGTGGCGGCGGGGCTGGACCGGCAGCGGGTGGTCGACTACCTGGCGGGCGAGGAGGGCGCCGCCGAGGTGCGCGAACAGCTCGCGCAGGCGCGGGAACTGGGGATCAGCGCGGTGCCCACCTTCGTCTTCGAGGGCCGCTGGGCGGTGCAGGGCGGTCAGGAGGCGGAGACCTTCCTGCGGGTGCTGGAGCAGGTGGCCGCCGACCGGCAGGCCGAGGCGGGCGGTGCGGACGACGCCGCCTGCGCGGACGGGGCCTGCGCGGTCTGACCGGTGTTCCGGGCGGTCCGACCGGCGGCGCGGGCGGTCGGACCGGTGGTGTCGGCGGCGCTGAGAGCCGGCACCACCGCCGTCAGCAGGTGACGACCGCGCTCGCCCAGTCCGCGATGTTGCCGCCGGTCCACCAGCCGTCGACCGGGGTGACCACCAGCCGGATCCGGTGCTGCCCGGTCAGCGGGACGTGCACGGTCACCGGCTGGTCGCCGGCCCGCAGTGCGGGGGAGGACCAGAGCGACTGCCCGTCGTCCCCGGTGACGGTGAACCGCACCGCCCCCGGCGCCACGGTCAGGTCGTCCAGCCCGGCCACCGCGTCATAGGCGGTGCAGGCCCGGTTGAGGTCGACCGTCACGGTGGACGGCGCGTGCATGCTGATCCCGTGCGGGTAGCGGTCACCGGCCAGCCAGAGGTCGCCGCGCTGGAGCAGCCAGCCGCTGCTGTCCCGGCGGTCGATGGACGGGCCCGGCGGCGGTACCCGGTCCGAGCCCTTGCTGAACGGCAGCTCGTCCATCCAGTAGCCGGTGGTCGCCGGCAGGGTCGGGACCGGAGTCGGCAGCACGGTAGGCACCGGGCTCGGCGTGGGCACCACCGGGGTCGGGACCACGGGCGCAGGGACCACCGGCGTGGGCACCGGCGGCAGGCTCGGCGACGGCAACGGCGGCAGCGTGGGCGACGCCGGCACGGGCACCGGGCTCGGCGGCGGGGGCGGGGTGGGCCGCACCGGGGTGGGCGCCGGCGGGGGCGTCGGGCGCGGCGCCGGGAGATCGGAA
>NZ_JBNQTI010000263.1:0-7906 GCF_050325825.1 Kitasatospora sp. LaBMicrA B282 | reverse complement strand
CCCGGCGGCGAGCCCCGACGCGAGCCCCTCCGCGGCCGCCTCGCCCTCCGCGAGCGCCTCGGCGAGCCCGTCCGCGAGCGCCTCCGCCTCCGCGACGGCCTCGCCCGCGCCGACCGGCAGCGCCGCGCCCTCGGCGGTGGCCTCCGCGCTGGCCAACGGCGACACCCGCCCGCTCTGCCCGGTGGACACCAGCAAGGTGGCGGCCTCGGGCGTCCAGAGCGGCGACGTGGTGCCGGACCAGAACTGGACCCTGAAGTCCAGCAAGCTCGCGCTCTACGGCGCGGTGTTCGGCGGCGTCTACGAGGTGCACACCCCGACCACCACCAAGCGGGTGCTCAAGTTCACCGTCAGCTCGGTGGGCATCGGCGATCTCGACATGTCGACGATCGAGAACACCGGGCACGGCTCGACCCCGCCGGAGACCTTCCACGTCAAGGGCGCCCCCGGCAGCACCTCGACGATGGTCGACGGCCCGATCACGATGTACGTGGAGAGCCTGAGCGGCGAGCTGAGCAACCTCTACGGCATCCCGCTGCCGCCGCTGGGCACCATCACGCTGACCCCCGACACGCTGCCGCAGTGGCTCTACGACCTGATCGGCGCGGTCCCGATCCCGCTCGACATCACCATGACCGGGGTCACCGCGATCCAGGCCGGCCAGTTCGGCGGCACCCTGAGCATCCCTGGCATGCACATGTACAACGACACCCAGCCCTACCCGTACGGGCACTGACGCCCCACCGGGTCACCGGGCCACCAGGTCACCGGCTCACTGGGAACGACGAGCGGGCCGCCCCCCAGCGACTGGGGAGCGGCCCGCTCGGCCGTGCGGTGCGGCGGACCGTCAGGCGGTCGGCCGCATGCCCAGGTGGTGCACCTGGACCATGTTGGTGTTGCCCGGGATGCCGGGCGGCGAGCCGGCGGTGACGATCGCGGTGTCGCCCTCGGCCAGCCGCTTCATCGACAGCAGCTCGCGGTCGACCTGGAGCACCATCTCGTCGGTGGTGGCCACCTGCTCGGTGACGTAGGCCTCGACGCCCCAGCTCAGCGAGAGCTGGTTGCGGGTGGCCTCGTCCGGGGTGAAGGCGATCACCGGGATCGGCGAGCGGTACCGGGAGAGCCGGCGGGCGGTGTCACCGGACTTGGTGAAGGCCACCAGCGCCTTGGCGTTCAGGAAGTCGCCCAGCTCGCAGGCGGCGCGGGCGACCGAGCCGCCCTGGGTGCGCGGCTTGCGGCCCGGGTTGAGCGGCTGCAGGCCCTGGGCCAGCAGCTCGACCTCGGCCTGCTCGGCGATCCGGCTCATCGTCTTGACCGTCTCGACCGGGAACTTGCCGACGCTGGACTCGGCGGAGAGCATCACCGCGTCCGTGCCGTCCAGGATCGCGTTGGCGACGTCGGAGACCTCGGCGCGGGTCGGCCGCGAGGCGTGGATCATCGACTCCATCATCTGGGTGGCGACGATCACCGGCTTGGCGTTGCGGCGGGCCAGCGTGATCAGGCGCTTCTGGACCAGCGGCACCTTCTCCAGCGGGTACTCCACCGCGAGGTCGCCACGGGCCACCATGATCGCGTCGAAGGCGAGGACGATCTCCTCCATCGCCTCGACCGCCTGCGGCTTCTCGATCTTGGCGATGACCGGCACCCGGATGCCGACCTCGTCCATGACCTTGTGCACGTCCTCGATGTCCGCGGCGTTGCGGACGAACGAGAGCGCGACCATGTCGACGCCCAGGCGGAGCGCGAACCGCAGGTCGTCCTTGTCCTTCTCGGACAGCGCGGGCACGTTGACCGCCGCGCCCGGCAGGTTGATGCCCTTGTTGTTGGAGAGCACCCCGCCCTCGACCACCACGGTCTTCACCCGCGGGCCGTCGACGCTGACGACCTCCAGGGCGATGACGCCGTCGTTGATCAGGACCGGGTCGCCGGGCTTCACGTCGCCGGGCAGGCCCTTGTAGGTGGTGCCGCAGATGTGCTGGTCACCGGGGACGTCCTCGGTGGTGATGGTGAACGTGTCGCCGTTGTCAACGGTCACCGGGCCGTTGGCGAAGGTCGCCAGACGGATCTTGGGGCCCTGCAGGTCGGCCAGCACACCGATGGTGCGGCCGGTGTCCGCGGACACCTGGCGGACCTTGCGGTACCGCTCCTCGTGCTCCGCGTGGGAGCCGTGGCTCATGTTCAGACGGGCGACGTTCATGCCCGCTTCGACGATGGCCTTCAGCTGGTCGTAGGAGTCCGTGGCCGGACCCAGAGTGCAGACAATTTTCGCTCGGCGCATATCGATGATCCTATCCGTACGAGTTATTCCCGGGGATTGGGACGAACCTCCGAGAGTGCGCGCTAGCCTGCTCCGACCAGCGCATACGCCTGCTGGGCGATCTCGAGCTCCTCGTCCGTGGGCACCACCGCGACGGTGACCCGCGAGTAGGCCGGCGAGATCACCCGGGCCTCGGCGGAACGCACCGAGTTCAGTTCCGGATCCACCGCGATGCCCAGCTCCTCCAGCCCGACGGTGGCCGCCGCCCGGACCGGCGCCGCGTTCTCGCCGACCCCGGCGGTGAACGCGATCGCGTCCACCCGCCCGAGCACCGCGTAGTACCCGCCGAGGTACTTGCGCAGCCGGTGGACGTAGGCGCGGAAGGCCAGCTCGGCGGCCGCGTCGCCCTCCTCGGCCCGGCGCAGGATCTCCCGCATGTCGTTGTCCCCGCAGAGCCCGAGCAGGCCGCTGCGGCGGTTCAGCAGGTCGTCGATCTCGTCGATCGACAGCCCGCCGACCCGGTTCAGGTGGAAGATCACGCCCGGGTCGATGTCACCCGACCGGGTGCCCATCACCAGACCCTCCAGCGGGGTGAGGCCCATCGAGGTGTCCACGCAGACGCCGCCGGCCACCGCCGAGGCGGAGGCGCCGTTGCCCAGGTGCAGCACGATCACGTTGAGCTCGGCCGGGTCCTTGCCGAGCAGCCGCGCGGTGGCCCGGGCGACGTACTGGTGCGAGGTGCCGTGGAAGCCGTAGCGGCGCACCCGGTGCTCGTCGGCGATCGCCGGGTCGATCGCGTAGCGGGCCGCGTGCTCCGGGATGGTGGTGTGGAAGGCGGTGTCGAAGACGGCGACCTGCGGCAGGTCGGGGCGCAGCGCCCGGGCCACCTCGATCCCGGTGATGTTGGCCGGGTTGTGCAGCGGGGCCACCGGCACCAGTCGCCGGATCTCGGTCAGCACCTCGTCGGTGACCAGGGTCGGGGCGGTGAAGCGCTTCCCGCCGTGCACCACCCGGTGCCCGATCGCGGCGAGCTCGGGGGAGTCCAGGCCCAGGCCGTCGGCGGCCAGCTCCGCGGCCACCGCCTTGAGCGCGGCCGCGTGGTCGGGGTAGGGCTGCATGGTCTCGCGCACCGCGCCGTCGGGCGCGGTGTGCTTCAGCCGCCCGCTGCCCTCGCCGATCCGCTCCACCAGCCCGGCCGCCGGCCGGGTGCCGTCCAGCATGTCGATCAGCTGGTACTTGACCGACGAGGAGCCGGCGTTGAGCACCAGGACCCGGGTCGCCTCGGTCATGTGCGCTGCTCCTTCACGCTCTCGCCGGCCACGCTCTCGTCCGCCCCACTCTCGTCCGCCCTACTCGGGTCCGTCCCGCTCCGGTCCGACTGGGCCTGGATCGCGGTGATCGCCACCGTGTTGACGATGTCCTGCACCAGCGCACCCCGGGACAGGTCGTTGACCGGCTTGCGCAGCCCCTGCAGCACCGGGCCGACCGCGACCGCGCCGGCCGAGCGCTGCACGGCCTTGTAGGTGTTGTTGCCGGTGTTCAGGTCCGGGAAGATCAGCACGGTGGCCCGCCCCGCCACCGGGGAGCCGGGCAGCTTGGTGGCCGCCACGTGCTCGTCGACCGCCGCGTCGTACTGGATCGGGCCCTCCACCAGCAGGTCGGGGCGGAGCGCGCGGACCAGCTCGGTGGCCTTGCGGACCTTGTCCACGTCGGCGCCCGAGCCGGAGGTGCCGGTGGAGTAGGAGAGCATCGCGACCCGCGGCTCGACGCCGAAGGCGGCCGCGGTCCCGGCCGACTGGATCGCGATGTCGGCCAGCTGCTGGGCGTCCGGGTCCGGGTTGACCGCGCAGTCGCCGTAGACCAGCACCTTGTCGGCCAGGCACATGAAGAAGACCGAGGAGACGATCGCGGCGCCCGGCGAGGTCTTGATCACCTCGAAGGCGGGCCGGATGGTCGCGGCGGTGGAGTGCACCGCGCCGGAGACCATGCCGTCCGCGATGCCCTCCTGCACCATCAGGGTGCCGAAGTAGGAGACGTCGGTGACCACGTCGTGGGCCAGCTCGACGGTCATGCCCTTGTGCGCGCGCAGCTCGGCGTAGCGCTCGGCGAACCGCTGGCGCAGCGGGCTGGTGGCCGGGTCGACCAGGTGCAGCTGGGCCCGGTCGCCGCCGGCCTCCGACTGCGGCAGGGTCAGGCCCAGGGCAGCGGCCCGGCGGCGGACCGCGTCCGGCTCGCCGAGCAGGGTCAGGTCGCAGATGTTGCGGCGGAGCAGGATCTCGGCGGCGCGCAGCACCCGCTCCTCGGTGCCCTCCGGCAGCACCACGTGCCGGCGCCGGGCCCGGGCCCGCTCCAGCAGCTCGTGCTCGAACATCATCGGGGTCACCCGGTCGGACCGGCTCAGCTCGATCCGGTTGGTCAACTCGGCGGTGTCCACGTGGAGTTCGAAGAGACCGAGGGCGACCTCGGCCTTCCGCGGGCTGCCCGCGCCGAGCTTGCCCTCCAGGTGGGTCAGCGCAGCGGCGGTGGGCCAGCTGCCCTCCGGGACCACAGCGACCGGGGTGCCCGGGGCCAGCCGGGCGGCCAGCGCCAGCACGTCCGGACCGGGGTGCTGGGCCAGCGTCAGCAGCACGCCGGCGATCGGCGGGGCGCCGGCGGCGTGCGCGGCCAGCGAGCCGATCAGCAGGTCGGCCCGGTCGCCCGGGGTGACCACCAGGGCCCCCTCGGTCAGTGCGGGCAGGAAGGTGGGCAGCATCGCGCCGCCGAAGACGAAGCCGCGCACGTCCCGGGCCAGGCCGGCCGCGTCGCCGAGCAGCACCTCGGCGCCGGTGGCCTCGACCAGCTGGGCCACCGTCGGGGCGGCCAGCGCGGGCTCCTCGGGGATCACGTAGGCGGGCACCGGCAGTTTGGCGGCCAGGCCGCGCAGCACCGGCTGCTTGGCGGCCGGCTGGACCCGGTTGGCGATCATCGCCAGGGTCGAGCAGCCCAGGTCGGTGTAGGCCCGGTAGGCGTTGCGCACCTCGGCGGTCACCGCCTGCGGGTCCTGGTCGTGGCCGCCGACCACGGGCAGCACCCAGGCGCCGAACTCGTTGGCGAGGCGGGCGTTGAAGGCCAGCTCGTCGGGGATGCTGGTGTCCGCGAAGTCGGTGCCGAGCACCAGCACCGCCTGGCACCGGCGCTCCAGCGCGCGGAACCGGTCGACCAGGGCGGAGACCAGCTCGTCCTGCCCCTGGGCGGCCTGCAGCGCGGCCGCCTCCTCGTAGTCGAGGCCGTACAGCTCGGCGGTCGGCAGGTCCAGCCGGTAGCGGGTGCGCAGCAGTTCGACCATGTGGTCGGTCGGGTGGCCCGCGGTGGCGGGGTCGGCGGCGAGGCCCGCGGCCGGTTGGTCGGCGGGGCCGTGCGGCCGGGCGTGGACCAGCGGGCGGAACACCCCGACCCGGTCCACCTGACGGGTCAGCAGCTCCATGACCCCGAGTTCGACGGCTTGGCGGCCGTCCCCCCGACCGATCCCGGTCACGTACACACTGCGCGCCACGCCAGTCTCTCCGTCCGTCCGAGGCCGCTCCGCGGGCTTGCTGCCGGCGCTCGGCAGCCGCTCACCGGTTCGACCATACCTTCGCAGCCGCCCCGCCCGTCCGCATGCGGGCACGACCGGGTGGGGCAAGGGACGAAGGTCCCGGGCGGGGCGGCCCGAGGTCCCGGTCGCGCCGGCGCCCGGCCCCACCTGCGCCGGGGCGGGCGGGGCGGGCGCGCGCCGCTACGGCGTGGGGATCAGCGCGGAGAGCCACTTGAAGGACGGGACCACCAGCGGCTCCCAGGTGGAGGTCAAGTGCGGCCCGGTGGTCTCCACGGTGGTGACCGCGGTGGGTGCCTTGGCGGCCTGCTGCAGCGCGACCGCGTCCTCCAGCCCGTCGCCCTTGCGGCCGGTCACCCAGAGCGCCACGTTCGGCGGGGTGCCGGCGTGGGTGAGCAGGTAGAGCGGGTTGGCGGTCTGGCGCAGCTGCGGGTCCTTGGCGGTCAGCGAGTCGGGCTCGCCGGCCGGGTCGTTGTAGCCGGACATGCTGATCGCGGCCCGGTACCGGTCGGGGTGGCCGAGCACCAGCCGGGCCGCGCAGTGCGCGCCGGCCGAGTAGCCGGCCACCGCCCAGCCGGCCGCGGTGTTGTCGGCGCGGAAGTTGTCCATCACCATCTGCGGCACGTCGCGGTCGAGCCAGGTCTCGGCGTTCACCTTGCCCGGGATGTCGGCGCAGCCGGTGTCGGTGTTGTTGCCGAGCAGCGTGACCCGCGGCGAGACCAGGATGAACGGGGTGACCTGGCCGGACTTCATCAGCGGGGCGAGCTGGCTGGTCACGTTCATCGCGCCGAACCAGGTGCTGGAGCTGCCGGGGAAGCCGGCCAGCAGTTCGACCACCGGGAAGGTCTTGTCCTTGTAGGCCGGGTCGTCGTACTGCGGCGGGGTCCAGACCAGCACCTCGCCCTCGACGCCGGAGAGCGGGCCCTTGAGGTCGGCCTGCTTCACGTCCTTGGGCACGGCGTCGGAGCTGGCCGGCTTGAAGCTCAGCAGCACCTTCTGCCGCGGCGAGGCCCCGGACGCCGCCTGGTCGGCGGCCAGCCCGTTGTCCTTCGGCGGCGCCGCGACCGACTTGACGTGGCTGGAGGTGCCCAGCAGGTCGCCCCAGGTGTCGTAGAGCTGGGTGGAGTTGTTCACCAGGACGAACACCAGGGCGACCGCGGTGGCCTGGCAGAACAGGATGGTGGCCAGCTGGCCGAGCGAGCGCAGCGGGCCGGGGGCGCTGCTGCTCCCGGCCCGCCGGCGCCGGCTGCCGCCTTGCGCCGCACCGGCCCGTCCCCGCGCGCGGTACTGCGCCATGGCCAGCGCGATCGAGGCCACGAAGAGGACGATCGTGAGGATGAGGAAGGGGGTGCCTGTCAGTGCCATCGGGTGTTCGAATCCAGCTCCTGTGCCGCCCGGGCCCGTTGCCCGGCGCAAGCAGAGACACTAGGGCACGGGTGTTCGGTTGCCGTCCGGCGGGGAGTTGGCTGGATCGGGCTGCGGATCAGGCCGGGCGCAGCCAGAGGGTGGCCAGCGGAGGCAGGATCAGCTCGGCGCTGCGCGGCTGGTCGTGCCAGCAGACCGGCTCGGCCTTGACCGGCCCGTTGGTCACCCCGCCGCCGCCGAACCGCTGCTGGTCGGTGTTGAGCACCTCGGTCCACAGCTGGGTCGCCCCGCCCAGGCTGGGCAGCCCGATCCGGTAGCCGTGCCGCACCACGGGGGAGAAGTTGCAGACGGCGACCAGCGGCGTGCCGTCCGCCGCGTGGCGGACGAAGGCGAGCAGGTTGTCCTCGGCGGCGCCGCCGTCCAGCCAGCGGAAGCCGGCGGGGTCGGTGTCCTGCTCCCAGAGCGCCGGGGTGTCCCGGTAGACCCGGTTCAGCTCGCCCACCAGCCGCTGCACCCCGCGGTGCTCCTCGGCGGCCGGCCACTGGTCCTCGAGCACCCACCACTGCGGTCCGGCGTCGTGCTGCCACTCGGCACCCTGGGCGAACTCCTGGCCCATGAAGAGCAGTTGCTTGCCGGGGTGGGCCCACATGAAGGCCAGGTAGGCGCGGTGGTTGGCGCGCTGCTGCCACCAGTCGCCGGGCATCTTGGAGACCAGC
>NZ_JBNQTI010000262.1:0-7941 GCF_050325825.1 Kitasatospora sp. LaBMicrA B282 | reverse complement strand
CCACAGTCCGGGGCACCCGTGTGCCCTGCCCCGATGGAGACCGCCCAGATGCGTTCGCTTTCCGCCCGCCGTTCCGTCGTCGCCGCCACCCTTGCGGCCGGCGCCGTGCTGGCCACCGGTCTCGCCGAGGTCCTCGAGCTCCTCGGCGGCCAGCCCGGCCCGGGTGCGCTCGGACCGGGGCAGGATGCCCTTGGTGCCCGGCGCGATCTTCAGCAGCTCGTACAGGTGCGCGGAGGTGGAGTAGGTCTCCTCCGGGTCGTTGAACGAGAGCTCCAGCGCCTTGTTGATCAGCTGCCAGCGCGGGATGTCGTCCCAGTCCACCAGCGTGACGGCGGTGCCGGAGGCACCGGCGCGGCCGGTCCGGCCGACCCGGTGCAGGTAGGTCTTCTCGTCCTCGGGGCACTGGTAGTTGATGACGTGCGTGACGCCCTCGACGTCGATGCCGCGGGCCGCGACGTCGGTGCAGACCAGCACGTCGACCTTGCCGTTGCGGAAGGCGCGCAGCGCCTGCTCGCGGGCGCCCTGACCGAGGTCGCCGTGGACCGCACCGGCCGCGAAGCCGCGCCGGGTCAGCTGGTCGGCGACGTCGGCCGCGGTGCGCTTGGTCCGGCAGAAGATCATCGCCAGCCCGCGGCCGTCGGCCTGCAGGATCCGGGCGACCATCTCGACCTTGTCGAGCGAGTGCGCGCGGAAGATGTGCTGCTCGACGGAGGCCACGGTGTGGCCGCTGTCGTCCGGCGCGGTGGCCCGGATGTGGGTGGGCTGGCTCATGTAGCGGCGGGCGAGGCTGATCACCTGGCCCGGCATGGTGGCCGAGAAGAGCAGGGTCTGCCGACGGGTCGGCAGCATGGTGAGGATCTTCTCGACGTCGGGCAGGAAGCCCAGGTCGAGCATCTCGTCGGCCTCGTCCAGCACCAGCGCGCGGACCTGGGAGAGGTCGAGCTTGCGCTGCCCCGCCAGGTCGAGCAGCCGGCCGGGGGTGCCGACCACGATGTCGACGCCCTTCTGCAGCGCCTCGACCTGCGGCTCGTAGGCCCGGCCGCCGTAGACGGCGAGGACCCGCACGTTGCGGACCTTGCCGGCGGTCTGCAGGTCGTTGGTCACCTGGGTGCACAGCTCGCGGGTGGGCACCACGATCAGTGCCTGCGGGCTGTCGGAGAGCTTCTCCTCGATGGCGCGGCCGGCGTCGACGTCGGCCCGGACCACGACCCGCTCGATCAGCGGCAGGCCGAAGCCCAGGGTCTTGCCGGTGCCGGTCTTGGCCTGGCCGATGACGTCGTGGCCGGTCAGCGCGACCGGCAGGGTCATCTCCTGGATCGGGAACGGGTGGATGATGCCGACCGACTCCAGGGCTTCGGCGGTCTCCGGAAGGATGCCGAGCTCGCGGAACGTGGTCTTCGTCGGTTCAGTCGTGGTGGACAGGGTGCTGCCTCTTCCGTGTGGCGGGCCGAGAGCGAGAGGACGGCGGGCAGCCAAGCGGTCGCGGCAGGGTCCGGTCAAGGCCCTGGTCGCGAGCTCGCGAGGTCGTGCACGACCGCGCCGGTCCCGGCGGCCTGCGGGCGCGGCCTGCCCTGGCTGGGCGGCGGCGTCCCGTGGCGTGGGGAAAGGTCCCGTGAGGGGTCCGGCGCGGGACCGGCGCCCAGGGCGCGGTCCGCGGCGGCCCTCGCTCGGCCACTGATGCGGTGCCTGGCTTGGGGTCCAAGCCAAGGTCGGAGCCGATCGGCTCTCCGACCGGGCATCCGCGTACGTGAATCCCCGGGCGCCGCGTGCCGGAAAGCCTCCGGACGAAGCGAACCCGCGCGGCTTGCACACCGTGCGGGTATACGGGTCTCCGTACCACTGTACCGTCAGTGGCCGACTCGAACACGTGACGCGTCTGACACGGCGCTCCGACCGGGCCCGCAGCGGCTCTGCCGGGCCGCCGGGCGGTCTAGAGTTTCCTGCCATGGAGACTCAACCGGAGACTCAGGGCTCGATCGGCGACTGGGCCACCTGCTCGGCCGACCCCGACTACCGGGCCGCGGTGCTCGACCTGCTCGGCGCGCTCGCCTACGGCGAGCTGAGCGCCTTCGAGCGGCTCGCCGACGACGCCAAGTTCGCCCCCGGGCTGGCCGACAAGGCGGCGCTGGCCCGGATGGCCTCCGCCGAGTTCGCGCACTACCAGCTGCTGCACGACCGGCTGGCCGAGATCGGCGCCGACCCGACCGAGTCGATGACCCCGTTCGTCGAGCCGCTGGAGTCCTTCCACCGGGTCACCGCGCCCTCGGACTGGCTGGAGGGCCTGGTCAAGGCCTACGTCGGCGACTCGATCGCGACCGACTTCTACCGCGAGGTGGCGGTCCGGCTGGACGACGACACCCGCGACCTGGTGCTGCGGGTGATGAGCGACACCGGGCACGCGCAGTTCGCGGTGGACAAGGTGCGCCAGGCGATCGAGGCCAACCCGCGGGTCGGCGGACGGCTGGCGCTCTGGGGCCGGCGGCTGATGGGCGAGGCGCTGAGCCAGGCGCAGCGGGTGGTGGCCGAGCGCGACGCGCTGTCCAACCTGCTGGTCGGCGGTGCCGAGGTGCGCGGCTTCGACCTGGTCGAGGTCGGCAAGATGTTCAACCGGATCACCGAGGCGCACACCAAGCGGATGAGCGCGCTCGGGCTGGCCTCCTAGGGCCCGTCCGGTGGCCTCCTAGGATCCGTCCGGCTTCCTGGAGTCGGACGGTTCGCGGGCCCGTCAGGCGGCGTGCCGGCGGCGGCGGTGGCTGCCGCGCTTGGCGGCCAGGTCGGGGCGGGCCAGCACCGAGGTGAGCAGCGCGGTGGCGAGCACCGTGACCGCGACGGTCGGAGTCGGGTCGCCGGCCAGGGTGAAGCTGGCGACCACGCCGCTGAGCAGGGCCGAGGCCAGTGCGGTGCCGAGGGTCAGGGCGCGCGCCATCGGGAAGTACTCGGGCACGACGAAGAGCGCGACCGCGCCGGCCAGCAGGCCGATCAGCGCGAAGACGGCGGCTTCGACCGGCAGCGGCATGCTGGCCTCCGGGGGAGACGGGGGAACGCGGCGGGGGAACCGCGATTGGCCCCACCCATACCCCCGGCGTCGCCGGTCCAACCACACTGCGCGCCGGCCCGACGGGACTGCGCGCCGGCCCAACCAGACTGCCCGCCGGTCCCCGAGGGACCGGCGGGCAGGTGGGTCGAAGAACGCTCGGCCGGGCCGGCAGCGGCCCGGGCGACGGCCTCAGATGGTGCCGAAGCCGACCTTGCGCGCGCTCTGCTCGCCGATCTCGACGTAGGCCAGCCGCTCGGCCGGAACCAGGATGCGGCGACCGTGCTCATCGGTCAGCGAGAAGAACTTGGACGTGCCGTCCAGCGCCTTGGCGACCGCGTTCTCCACCTCGTCCGCGGTCTGCGAGCTCTCGATGACGATCTCCCGCGGCGCCTGCGCCACGCCGATCTTGACCTCCACGGCTTCCGTCCCTCCGGGGTGTGAGCCTGCCACGCACGACGGGCCTGCCCGCCGGAACCCATCCGAACGGGCGTTCTCGGCCGTCGTGCCGTACGGCTTCACCTTAGAGCAACCGGGTGGCGACGGGGTGGATCAGTTGCCGCAGGGCTGCAGGCCGAGCTGCTAGTCGGCGTCCGAGCCGGGGCCCTGGGGCAGGTCGCCGGGGTGCATCGGGAAGCCCTTGAGCCCGCGCCAGGCCAGGCTGGCGACCAGTCGCACCGCCTCGTCGCGCGGGATCTCCCGGCCCTGCGAGAGCCAGTAGCGGGCGGTGATCTGGGCCAGGCCGCAGACGCCGGCGGCCAGCAGCTTGGCCTCCGCCTCGGGCAGGTCGGTGTCCTCCGCGATCACCTTGCTGACCAGCGTCGCGCTCAGGTCGGCGGCCCGGTCGACCCGCTCGCGCACCGCGGGCTCGTTGGTCAGGTCGGACTCGAAGACCAGCCGGAACGAGCCGGACTCGCTGGCCACGTAGTCGAAGTAGGCCTGCATGGTGGCCGCGACCCGCTGCTTGTTGTCGGTCGTCGCGTCCAGCGCGGCCCGGGTGGAGTCGACCAGCGCGTCGCAGTGCTTGTCCAGCAGCGCGAGGTAGAGCTCCAGCTTGCCGGGGAAGTGCTGGTAGAGCACCGGCTTGCTGACCCCGGCGCGCTCGGCGATGTCGTCCATCGCGGCGGCGTGGTAGCCCTGCGCGACGAACACCTCCTGGGCAGCTCCGAGCAGCTGCTCACGGCGGGCGCTACGCGGCAGCCGCGCGCCGCGCGGGCGGTCCTGGGCCTCCTGGATGGCCGTCACGGCGCTCCTCACTCCTGCTGGCGATGTCGTACGGGCGGGCCGCTTCGCGGGTGCTCCCGCGGGCGGGCCCGTGGGCAAGCCACGGGCAATGGCCAGTGATTCTACTTTTGGGTAACCAACTGTGCGCCTGCCCGGACGGGAAAAGCTGCAGCTCTTGGGTTGTCGGAAGCCCACAATACGGCGCGCGACCCCGGTGGGCGCCAGAGTCTCACTACCATCTTCTCCCATGAGCACTGAGCAGCAGGAGCGAGCCGGGGCCGAACCGACGCCGCCGGCGGCGGGCGGGGCGGGTGGGCGTCCTGCCGCCCGGTGGGCGACCCGGACGGTGGAGGTGCCCGGTGGGGTGCTCTCGGTCACCGGGCCGACCGCGGAGGCGGCCGAGGGCCTGCCGGAGGCGCTCTTCGTGCACGGCCTCGGTGGCTCCTCCGACAACTGGACCGAGCTGCTCGCCGAGCTGGTCGGCACGGTCCGCGGCGAGGCGCTGGACCTGCCCGGCTTCGGCTGGTCGCCGCCGCCGACCGACGGCAACCTCTCGGTCAACGGGCACGTCCGGGCCGTGATCGGCTACCTGGAGGCGAGCGGCCGCGGCCCGGTGCACCTGGTCGGCAACTCGCTGGGCGGCGCGGTGGCGGTCCGGCTGACCGCGCTCCGGCCCGACCTGGTGCGCAGCCTGACCCTGATCTCGCCGGCGCTGCCCGAGCTGCCGCCGCAGCGCACCGCGCTGCCCACCGGGCTGCTCGCGGTCCCCGGGGTGCCCCGGCTGCTCGCCCGGGTGCCGGCCCGCGGGCGCAGCGTGGAGCAGGCCACCGACGGGCTGCTCGACCTGGTCTGGGGCAACGCGCGGGCGGTCCCGGCCGAGCGGCGCGAGCTGGCGGTGGCCGAGTACCGGCGGCGGATGGGGCTGCCCTACGCGATGCAGGTGCTGGTCGGCTCGGCGCGCGGGATCGTCTCGGCCTACACCGAGCGCGGCGACCAGGCGCTGTGGCGGCAGGCCGAGCGGATCGAGGTGCCGGTGCTGCTGGTGTACGGGCTGCGCGACAAGCTCGTCTCCTACCGCTCGGCGGCCCGGGCCTGCGCGGCCTTCCGGGACGCCCGGCTGCTGGTGCTGCCGGAGTCCGGGCACGTGGCGATGATGGAGCACCCGGCCCAGGTGGGCCGCGCGGTGCGGGAGTTCCTGCGCGAGCTGCCGCAGGCGTAGGGCCGGTCCGGCGGATCCTGCCGGGCGCGCGACGCCGGGCCTCCGGCCTTGGCAAGATCCGCAAGAGCGGCTCCGGCGGCTGACGCGTGGTCGGCTGACCGAAGGTCAAGGAACGGTAGAGGTTACGGGGGTTCACTCGTTCAGGTGGCAGGCGGGCCACCGGTGGCGGTCCGGGGCGGCGCTCGTTCTACCGTCGTGCTGTCGGACCGAACAGCTGTGGGGGCGTGGCCGCCGGCGAGCGGGGCGGGCGCCCGAGGGTGTGTCGAGGTGCTCATCGGGCGGGGTCGGCCCCGCCGTCGGGGCCGGGTGGCTGCCCGGCCCAGCGGCCGTGGGGGCCGGCCGGGTACCGGGGCGTAGGGGCGCCCGCGGTGACTCCGTGACTCCGTGACTCCTGGGCGGGTCTCCCGCCGTGCCGACCGGCCGTGCGGGCCGGTGTCCGTCGTGTCGTCAGGCCGGTCCGACCCGTCCACAGTTCTGCCCACCGGAGGTCGCCATGCGCATTGCCCTGCTCACCGAGGGTCGCCAGGACGGGCCCGCCGCGGTCGTCCGCCCGGAGCCCGGGCCCGGGAACGGTCCGGAGCGCGACCGGGAGGGGCCCGGCCCGGCGGGGGCCGCGGGCTGGGGGGAGCGGCTGGCCGCCGGGCTGCCGGAGCACGAGTTCGAGCGGTACCTGCTGCTGCCCGGTGCGGCGCCCGGCCCCGCACCGCAGCCCGGGGTGCACCGGCTGGCGCTGGGCGGCCCGGCGCGCGGCGGGCGCGGTCCCGGCACGGTGCGCCGCCGGCACTACGCGCAGGCGTACGAGGACCTGGTCCGGGCGCTGGTGCAGCCGCGCGAGCGGGCCGGCTTCGCGGTCGGCCTGCACGCCCTGGCCGAGCTGACCCGGCAGGACGGCGCGCTGCCCGCCTTCCTCGCCTCCGACCACGCGCACCGGGTGCTGGAGCGGGTCTGGCGCTCGCCCGGGGCCGACACCGCCGCCGGGCAGCCGCTGCTGCGCGACGTGCTGGTCGCCGGCGACCTGCTGGAGCAGTGCCTGCGCCCGCTCACCGCCGACTGGTACGGCAGCGGGCCGGGCGGGCTCGGCGGCGTCGACCTGTGCCACGTGGTCGGCGGCGGGCCGGCGGCGCTGCCCGCGCTGGTGGCCAAGCAGCTGTACGGGGTGCCCTTCGTGCTCACCGAGCACGGCCTGCACCTGCGCGAGCAGTACCTGGGCTACCGGCAGGCCCCCTACCGCTGGCCGGTGCGGGCGCTGCTGCTCTCCTACTTCCGGCAGCTGACCGCCGAGACCTACCGGCAGGCCGCCCTGCTCACCCCCGGCAGCGGCTACGACCGGGAGTGGCAGCTGCGCTGCGGCGCCGAGCCGGACCGGATCCGGGTGGTCTACCAGGGCACCGCGGCGGTGGACCGCCCCGCCGCCGGGCCGGAGCCGGCCGAGCCGACCCTGCTCTGGTCCGGGCGGCTGGAGCCGGCCGCCGACCCCGAGCTGATGCTGCACGCCTTCGCCCGGGTGCGCACCGAGCTGCCGGCGGCCCGGCTGCTGCTGCGCGGCCCCGAGGGCCGCCCCGGCCACCGGGAGCACCTGGCCGAGCTGGCCGACCGGCTGAAGCTGACGCCGGCCGTGACCTTCGCCGAGGCGGGGGAGGGCGACTGGACGGACGGCACGGTGGCGGTCTTCTCCGGCCGGGCCCGGTGGCGGTCCGGCGCGCTGGTCGGCGCGATGCTCAGCGGGCGGGCGGTGATCGCTACCGACGTCGGGGCGACCCGGGAGCTGCTCGGCCCGGCCGGCCTGCTGGTGCCGCCGGGCGACCCGGCGGCCCTCGCGGTGGCCTGCCGCGCGCTGCTCGCGGACCGGGAGCGGCGCTCCCGGCTGGGCCTGGCCGGGCGGCTGCGGGCCCAGGAGCGGTTCGCGGTGGAGCCGGCGGTGGCCGCCTTCCGCGAGGTCTACCTGGAGCTGGTCACCCGCTGGCCGGCCTATCCGGCCGTCGAGCGCCGGGCCGGGGCGCTGCCGCGGCCCTTCGCCCGCCCGGCCGAGTACTGGGTGGCGGGCGGGCGGCCGCGACAGGCGGCCGAGGCGATGGCGGAGGCGCGCTGATGGCCGTGGCCGGGGCGGACCCGGTCCGGGAGCTGATGGCGGAGCACCGGGAGCTGTGCGAGCAGGCCACCGATCCGCTGGAGATCGCGGCCGGCCTGGAGGCGGCCGGGGTCTGCGCGGCCACCGCCGGGCGGTACCGGCACGCCGACGTCTTCTCGCTGGCCGAGGAGCTGTTCGCCCGGGTGCCGCGGCGACCCGGCCCGGCCGGGGAGCGGTCGGCTCCCGGGCCGGACGGGCCGCCGGCGCACCCGGTCGGCTGGCGGGACCGCTGCCGGACCGGGGTGGGCCTGCTGGGTGCGCTGCTGCTGCCGCTGCTCACCGTGCCCGGCGGGGCCGGCGCGGCGGCGGTGGGCACCGCGGCGGCGCTGGCCCTGG
>NZ_JBNQTI010000261.1:0-8053 GCF_050325825.1 Kitasatospora sp. LaBMicrA B282 | reverse complement strand
GGGGGGGGGGGGGGGGGGGGGGGGGGGGGGGGGGGGGGGGGGGGGGGGGGGGGGGGGGGGGGGGGGGGGGGGGGGGGGGGGGGGGGGGGGGGGGGGGGGGGGGGGGGGGGGGGGGGGGGGGCGCCTTTGGGGAGAACGACGTGAGGGAGAAAAAAAAAATTTATAACCCCCCTCAGAGGCCGTTCCGCGACCCCTCCGCCGGCAGTCGACCGGGTAAAACGGACATAACGCTCTTATATGTCTCATCTATCCTCAAAAGGTCGGTCGGGGTGACCGGACGAAGCGAGGAGCGGGGCCGAAGCGAGGAGCGGGGCCGATGGTCGAGGACGAGCAGGGCCGCACGGGCCGCCGGGGCGGCCACCGCCGGGTCCGCAGCCGTCGGGCCCGGGCGCTGCGGGCCGCGGCGATCGCGGCGGCGGGCCTGGTTGTGGCCGGGGCCGGCACGGCCGGCTACGCGTACTGGAAGTGGAACTCGAACATCCGCAGCGTGGACATCGACTCCCAGCTCGGCGCCGCCCGGCCCTCGGCCCCGCCCGGCGGCGCCTTCAACCTGCTGGTGCTCGGCTCGGACTCGCGCGCCGGGGCCAACGGCGCGCTGGCCGGCGGCGACACCGACGGCACCGCCCGCTCGGACACCGCGATGGTGGTGCACGTCGACCGGAGCCGCTCGAGCGCCACCGTCGTCTCCATCCCGCGGGACACCCTGGTGGACCGCCCCGCCTGCCGGGCGCCGGCCGGCACCGCGGTGCCGGCCCGGGCGGCCGCGATGTACAACAGCGCCTTCCAGGTCGGCGGCGCGGCCTGCGCGGTGAAGACCACCGAGCAGCTGACCGGGCTGCGGATGAACCACTTCGTCGAGATCGACTTCACCGGCTTCGCCAAGGTGATCGACGCGATCGGCGGGGTGGACGTGACCACCTCGGTGGACATCCGGGACAAGGACAGCGGGCTGGACCTGCCGGCCGGCACCCACCACCTGGGCGGCGACCAGGCGCTGGCCTTCGTCCGGACCCGGCACGGCGTGGGGGACGGCAGCGACCTGGGCCGGATCGAGCTGCAGAAGCAGATGGTGAAGTCGATCGTGCGCCAGGTCGGCTCGATCGGGGTGTTCGGCAACCCGGCCCGGCTCTTCGAGATCGGCAACACGCTGACCGGCGCCGTCACCACCGACACCCAGCTGGCCTCGGTGAGCGCGCTGACCGGGCTGGGCGAGGCGCTCAAGGGGATCGGCCCCGACCAGCTGACCATGGTGACCATGCCGCTGCTGCCCGCGCCGGGCGACCCGAACCGGGTGGTGCCGCGGGAGCCGGCGGCCGGGCAGCTGTGGGCCGCGCTGCGCGCCGATCAGCGCCCGCCGGCCGTTCCCTCCTGAGCTGCGGAATAACCACCGGGCGGCTCCGGTTTGGGAAGAAGCGGCCAGTGCTGGCACACTGGTCCGTCGGTCCCGGTTCACGAGCGGCTCCCGCCGCCGACCCGGCACCCTCCCGATACCTAGGAGATCCCTTGAAGCGCGACGTCCACCCCGAGTACGTGGTCACCTCGGTGACCTGCACCTGTGGCAACGAGTTCACCACCCGGTCCACCGAGACCTCCGGCGTCATCCGCGCCGAGGTGTGCTCGCAGTGCCACCCGTTCTACACCGGCAAGCAGAAGATCCTCGACACCGGTGGCCGCGTGGCCCGCTTCGAGGCCCGCTTCGGCAAGCAGCACAGCGCGAAGGCCTAGCGCTCCCGCGGCGCCGGTCTCTGGCGTCCCCGCACTCGTGCGGGGGCGTCCGGGCCGGCGCCGTTCGCGTCTCCCCGCGGACCGGGCTCCGCACCCCTCCACCCCATCGATCGGGAAAGTAGGCCGAACCCCATGTTCGAGGCAGTCGAAGAGCTCCTCGTCGAGCACGCCGCCCTCGAGATGAGGCTGGCCGACCCGTCGGTGCACGCCGACCAGGCGAACGCGCGCAAGCTCGCCAAGCGGTACGCCGAGCTGACCCCGATCACCCGGACCTACCGGGCCTGGAAGCAGGCGGGCGAGGACATCGAGGCGGCCCGTGAGCTGGCCGCCGAGGAGCCGGAGTTCCTGGCCGAGGCCAAGGCCGCCGAGAAGCGGCAGGGCGAGCTGACCGAGGAGCTGCGGCTGCTGCTGGTGCCGCGCGACCCCAACGACGACAAGGACGTCATCCTCGAGGTCAAGGCGGGCGAGGGCGGCGAGGAGTCCGCGCTGTTCGCCGGCGACCTGCTGCGGATGTACCTGCGGTTCGCGGAGCGGGTCGGCTGGAAGACCGAGATCATCGACGCCAACGAGTCCGACCTCGGCGGCTACAAGGACGTCTCGGTCGCCGTGAAGACCAAGGGCAGCCAGCAGCCCGAGCCCGGCCAGGGCGTCTGGGCCCGGCTGAAGTACGAGGGCGGCGTGCACCGGGTGCAGCGGGTCCCCGCCACCGAGTCGCAGGGCCGGATCCACACCTCCGCGGCCGGTGTGCTGGTCACCCCGGAGGCCGAGGAGGTCGAGGTCGAGATCAACACCAACGACCTGCGGATCGACGTCTACCGCTCCTCCGGCCCGGGCGGCCAGTCGGTCAACACCACCGACTCGGCGGTCCGGATCACCCACCTGCCGACCGGTATCGTGGCGTCCTGCCAGAACGAGAAGAGCCAGCTGCAGAACAAGGAGCAGGCGATGCGGATCCTGCGCTCGCGGCTGCTGGCCGCCGCGCAGGAGGCGGCCGAGCAGGAGGCCTCCGACGCGCGGCGCAGCCAGGTCCGCACGGTCGACCGCTCCGAGCGGATCCGGACGTACAACTTCCCGGAGAACCGCATCTCGGACCACCGCACCGGCTTCAAGGCCTACAACCTGGACCAGGTCCTCGACGGCGACCTGAACGCGCTGATCCAGTCCGCCGTGGACGCCGATGCCGCCGCGAAGCTCGCGGCGGCGCAAGAGCAGTAACCACCACCAAGGGGTACGGACGGATGAACCTGCTGCTCGCGGAGGTGGCCCAGGCCACCCAGCGGTTGGCCGCGGCCGGCGTGCCGTCGCCGCGGTTCGACGCGGAGGAGCTCGCCGCGCACATCCACCACGTCAAGCGCAGCCAGCTGCACACCGTGCCGGACGCCGACTTCGACGCCCGCTACTGGGAGGCGATCTCGCGCCGCGAGGCCCGCGAGCCGCTGCAGCACATCACCGGGCACGCGTTCTTCCGCTACCTGGAGCTGGAGGTCGGCCCCGGGGTCTTCGTGCCCCGGCCGGAGACCGAGACGGTGGTCGAGTGGGCCATAGAGGCGGTCCGCGCGATGGACGTGGCCGAGCCGCTGGTGGTCGACCTGTGCGCCGGTTCCGGGGCGATCACCCTGGCCCTGGCCCAGGAGCTGCCGCGCTCGATCGTGCACTCCTTCGAGCTGGACGAGGGCGCGCTGCGGTACACCCGGCGCAACATCGAGGCCAGCCCCGACCGCGACCGGGTCACCCTGCACGCCGGTGACGCCACCCTGGCCTTCGCCGACGACCGCTCCTGGGACGGGCGGTTCGACCTGGTGATCAGCAACCCGCCGTACATCCCGCTGACCGAGTGGGAGCACGTCGCCCCCGAGGCCCGGGACCACGACCCGGAGCTGTCGCTCTTCTCCGGCGAGGACGGCCTGGACACCATCCGCGGCATCGAGCGGGTGGCGGCGCGGCTGCTGCGGCCCGGCGGCGTGGTGGTGATCGAGCACGCCGACACCCAGGGCGGCCAGGTGCCGTGGATCTTCAACGAGGAGGCCGGCTGGACGGACACGGCCGACCACCGGGACCTCAACGGGCGGCCGCGTTTCACGACAGCCCGAAGGGCGAGGTCGTGAACCGTCGATGCAGTACGACAGCCCGAAGGGCGAGGTCGTGAACCATCAGCGCCGTACCACGGCGCGCCGTGCTCGGGCGTAGGACGCCAGCTGTGACTTCCAACCGTCTTCGAAGGGGACTGCTCCGATGAGCCGCCGTTACGACTGTGCCGACGCAGGCGACCGTGCGACCGGGCTGCGCGAGGCCGCCTCGGCGATCCGCCGCGGCGAGGTGGTCGTGCTGCCGACCGACACCGTCTACGGGATCGGTGCGGACGCCTTCAGCCCGGAGGCCGTGGCCGCCCTGCTGGCCGCCAAGGGCCGGGGCCGCAACATGCCCTCCCCGGTGCTGGTCGGCTCGCCGACCACGCTGCACGGCCTGGTCACCGACTTCTCGGAGAAGGCCTGGGAGCTGGTGGACGCCTTCTGGCCCGGCGGCCTGACCCTGGTGGCCAAGCACCAGCCTTCGCTCCGCTGGGACCTGGGCGAGACCCGCGGCACCGTCGCGGTCCGGATGCCGCTGCACCCGGTCGCCATCGAGCTGCTCAACACCACCGGGCCGATGGCGGTCTCCAGCGCCAACAAGTCCGGCCAGCCGGCTCCCGCGAACTGCACGGAGGCCGAGGCCCAGCTGGGCGACGCGGTCTCGGTCTACCTGGACGGCGGCACCGCCGAGCACGGCCTGGCCTCCACCATCGTGGACGTCACCGGCAAGGTGCCGGTGTTGCTGCGGGCCGGTGCGGTCAGCGTCGAGCAGCTGAGGGAGGTCGTCCCCGACCTGGAGGCCGGCAGTTGACGGCCTCGCTCCACGACCGGCCGCCCAGGTACCTGGTGGCCGCCCCCAGACCCGGCAGCGGCGAGCTCAGCGGCTCCGCCGCGGTCTTCCGGATCCTCTTCGTCTGCACCGGGAACGTCTGCCGCTCGCCGATCGCCGAGCGGCTCACCCGGCATGAGCTGGACACCCGGCTGAACGAGCGGGCGGCCGGCCGGATCGTGGTGGAGAGCGCCGGCACCTGGGGCCACGAGGGGGCGCCGATGGAGGCGCACGCGGCCACCGTGCTGGGCGAGTACGGCGTGGACAGCGGCAACTTCGCCGGGCGCGAGCTGCTGGACGAGCACGTGGTGGAGGCCGACCTGGTGCTCACCTTCACCCTGGACCACCGCGCCCAGGTGATCTCCATGGGGCACGCGGCGGGCCTGCGGACCTTCACGCTCAAGGAGTTCACCCGGCTGATCCGCTCGATAGACCCGGCCAGCCTGCCCCGCGCCGGCACCGACGCCGAGGTCACCGAGCGGGCCCGGGCGCTGGTCCGGGCGGCCGCCGCGCTGCGCGGCTGGCGGCTGGCGGCCGATCCCGCGGCGGACGAGGTGGGCGACCCCTACGGCGCCCCGCTGGGCATGTTCCGCAACTGCGTCGAGGAGATATTCGACGCGGTCGACCCGGTGGTGACCGCCCTGACGGGCGTACCCGGCCCGCGTCATCAGGCCCCGGGCTCCTTCCGGTCCTAGGCTGGATGCCACCGCCCGAACGGCCCCGGAGCGCCGCCATGACCCTCACCGATGCCGCGCACGGCCGCACCACCGAGCACCGCTGGGAGCCGCCCGCGGCGCTGAGCGCGACCGATCCCGAACTGGCCGACCTGCTCTCGGCGGAGGCCGAGCGGCGGGCCACCAGCCTGCAGCTGCTGGCGGGGGAGAACCTCGCCACCGAGGCCGTGCTGGCCGCGCTGGCCGGCCCGCTGGTCGACAAGTACGCCGAGGGCTATCCGGGCCACCGCCACCACACCGGCTGCGCCGTCGCGGACAGCACCGAGCTGCTCGCGGTCGCCCGGGCCCGCACCCTGTTCGCCGCCGAACACGCCAACGTCCAGCCGCGGTCCGGGACTTCGGCGATGCTGGCGGCCTTCGCGGCGCTGCTGCGGCCGGGCGACACGGTGCTGGCGCTCTCCCTGGAGCACGGCGGGCACCTCTCCTGCGGCTCGCGGGCCAACTTCTCCGGGCGCTGGTTCGACGTGATCGGTTACGGGGTGCGCGAGGAGGACGGCCGGATCGACCTGGACCAGGTCCGGGAGCTGGCCCGGGCGCACCGCCCCAAGGCGATCATCGCGGGGGCCATCTCCTACCCGCGGCACCCCGACTGGGCGGCCTTCCGGGAGATCGCCGACGAGGCGGACGCCTACCTGGTGGCCGCGGCCGCCCAGGTCACCGGGCTGGTGGCGGCGGGCCTGGCGCCCTCGCCGGTGCCCTACGCGGACGTGGTGGTCGCCGCCACCCACAAGCTGCTCCGCGGCCCGCGCGGCGGCCTGCTGCTCTGCACCGGCGAGCTGGCCGACCGGGTGGACCGGGCGGTCTTCCCGTTCACCCAGGGCGGGGCGGCGATGAACGAGGTGGCGGCCAAGGCGGTGGCGTTCGCGCAGGCGGCCACGCCGGAGTTCGGCGCGTACCTGCAGCGTGCGGTGGACGGCGCGCGCGTCCTGGCGGACGAGCTGGCGCTGGCCGGCGCCCGGCCGCTGACCGGCGGCACCGACACCCACCTGGTCACCGCCGACGTGGCCCCGCTGGGCCTGACCGGTGCGCAGGCCGAGCGCCGGTGCGCGGCGGCCGGCCTGATGCTCGGCAAGTGCGCGGTACCCTTCGACCCGGCACCCGCGGCCGAAACCTCCGGGATCCGGCTGGGCACCGGCACCGCGGCCGCGCTCGGCCTGGGGCCGGCGGAGCTCGCCGAGGTCGGGCGGCTGATCGGCGGCGTGCTCGGCGGGGCCGCACCGGCCGCGGCCGGGCAGCGGGTGCGCGAGCTGTTGCGGGAAACCGGAGCGGCTGGGTGAACCGGAGCGGCTGCGTGAAATCGGGGTGAAAGCCCCCGGCAGGGCGAACCGCGGTGCACGCGCCGCTCGTCCGACTCAATAAGGTGTGTACCGTGGCGACGCACCTCTCACCCCTCAGCCGTGCGGGAGTCCCTCCCGTACGTCCCCGTCAGCGCGTGTGTCTGGAGGCCGTCGGTGCGTGAGTACCTGCTCGTGGTCTTCTGCACGGCCGCCGTCACCTACCTGCTGGTCGGCCCGGTCCGGAAGTTCGCGATCATCGCGGGTGCGATGCCGGCGGTGCGGGCCCGTGACGTGCACCGCGAGCCGACCCCGCGGCTGGGCGGCATCGCCATGTTCGGCGGTCTCTGCGCCGGCCTGCTGGTCGCCTTCCAGCTGAACAACCTGGGCAAGGTCTTCCACCAGGACTCCTCGGACATCAAGGCGCTGCTCTCCGGCGTCGGCATCATGTGGGTGCTCGGCGTGCTGGACGACAAGTGGGGCGTCGACGCGCTGGTGAAGCTGGGCGGGCAGATGATCGCCGCCGGCGTCATGGTCTACCAGGGCATCACGGTGATCTCGATCCCGGTGCCCGGCGTCGGCCCGGTGGCGCTCAGCCCGACCCTGGGCATGGTGATCTCGGTCGCCCTGGTGGTCGTCATGGTCAACGCGGTGAACTTCATCGACGGCCTGGACGGCCTGGCCGGCGGCATGGTGTGCATCGCCGCGATGGCGTTCTTCCTGTACTCCTACCGGCTCTGGTACGGGTACTCGATCAGCGAGGCGGCGCCGGCGGTGCTGTTCAGCGCGCTGCTGATCGGCATGTGCCTGGGCTTCCTGCCGCACAACCTGCACCCGGCCCGGATCTTCATGGGCGACTCCGGCTCGATGATGCTGGGCCTGATGCTCGCGGTCGCCGCGATCTCGGTGACCGGCCGGGTCGACCCCGACCTGATCACCGCGCAGACCGGCGGTTCGCAGACGGCCACCACCCACATCCTGGTGCCGATCTACATCCCGCTGCTGCTGCCGCTGGCGGTGATCGCGCTGCCGCTGGCCGACCTGCTGCTGGCCGTGGTGCGCCGCACCTGGGCGGGCCGCTCGCCGTTCGCCGCGGACAAGCAGCACCTGCACCACCGCCTGCTGGAGATCGGCCACTCGCACAGCCGGGCCGTGCTGATCATGTACTTCTGGGCGGCGCTGATCGCCTTCGGCACGGTGGCCTTCTCGTTCACCAACACCGGACGCACCGTGGTGCTCACCTGCGCCGGGTTCTGCCTGATCGGCATCGTGGTGCTGCTGCTGCCGTGGTTCCGGCCCAAGGCGCCGGTCGCGGTGCAGGCGATCGTGCCGCCGCGCTACCGGCGCGGCACCTCGGCCCGGCGCCGCGCCGGCCAGCCGGCCGAGCTGCCGGCGGTGGAGGCGTCCCGGCCGGCGGCAGCC
>NZ_JBNQTI010000260.1:0-8131 GCF_050325825.1 Kitasatospora sp. LaBMicrA B282 | reverse complement strand
TACCCACACCCCGAAAGACACCAAGACCGCATTGGGGCACGCCGCTTCCCCCAACCCCCAACCAGCACCCGGCGCGAGCGACGCCGCGGCGAGCCCCGCGAAGTCCGCGGCCTGCGGGGCGCCGGCCGGCAGGGAGCCGAGCAGCGGGGCGCCGGCGGCCACCGGGAGGTCGGCCAGGTTGCAGCGGGTGGCCAGGTCCGGCTGCGCGGGCCAGCTGCCGATCACCACACCGGCCACCGTCAGCTTGCGGGCCTGCAGGGCCTCCGCGGACAGGGTGGTGATGTTGAGCGTGCCGAGCCCGGGGTGGGCGACCAGCAGCACCTCGGCGTCCGGCACGGCCTGCGCCAGGTCGGCCAGGGTCAGCCCGTCGGCGTCGTAGCGGACCAGCAGGCCGCCCGCGCCCTCCACCAGGACCAGGTCGTGCTCCGCCGCCAACTCCTCGACGGCCGCGACGAACCGGGGCACCGTCACGAACGGCATCCCGGCCCGCAGCGCGGCCCGCTCGGGGGAGAGCGGCTCGGGGTAGCGGACCAGCTCCCGGACGGTCAGCGGGCCGCCGGCGAGGCGGGCCACCTCGGCGGCGTCGCCCGGCTCGCCCGGGGCCACGCCGGTCTGGCCGGGCTTCAGCACCGCGGTGCGCAGCCCGGCGCGGACCGCGAGGGCGGCCACCGCCGCGGTCACCGCGGTCTTGCCGACCTCGGTGTTGGTGCCCGTCACGAACAGCACCCGGGTCATCCCACTACTCCTTCGAACTCCTCGGCGGCACGGCTCGCGGGCTCAACCCGCCAGCGCCGCCGCCCGGATCCCGGCGCAGATCCGCGCCAGGTCCTCGTCACCGGTCACGTACGGCGGCATGGTGTACACCAGGTCCCGGAACGGGCGCAGCCACACGCCCTCGCGGGCGGCCGCCTCGGTCGCGGCCGGCATGTCCACCTGGCGGTCCAGCTGCACCACGCCGATCGCGCCCAGCACCCGGACGTCGGCGACGCCCGGCAGCTCGGCGACCTCGGCCAGCCCGTCCCGCAGGCCGGTCTCGATCCGCTTCACCGTGCCCTGCCAGTCCTGGCTCAGCAGCAGCTCGAGCGAGGCGTTGGCGACCGCGGTGGCCAGCGGGTTGCCCATGAAGGTCGGCCCGTGCGCCAGGATCGGGACCTCGCCGCGGCTGATCCCGTCGGCCACCTTCCCGGTGCACAGGGCGGCGGCCAGGCTCAGGTAGCCGCCGGTGATCGCCTTCCCGACGCACAGCACGTCCGGCGAGACGCCCGCGTGGTCGGCGGCGAAGAGCGCGCCGGTGCGGCCGAAGCCGGTGGCGATCTCGTCGAAGACCAGCAGCACGTCGTGCTGGTCGCACAGCTCGCGCAGCGCCCGCAGGTAGCCGGGGGAGTGGAAGCGCATGCCGCCCGCCCCCTGCACCACCGGTTCGACGATCACGGCGGCCAGTTCCGCCGCGTGCTGTTCGAGCAGCGCGGCGAAGTCGGCCAGGTAGGCCGGGTCCGGCTCGGCGTCGAAGCCGGCCGGCGGGGCGGCGGCGAAGACCTGGCGCGGCAGCACGCCGGTCCACAGGTGGTGCATGCCGCCGTCGGGGTCGCAGACCGACATCGGGTGGAAGGTGTCCCCGTGGTAGCCGCCGCGCCAGGTGAGCATCCGGTGCTTCTCCGGGCGGCCGGTCGAGCGCCAGTACTGCAGGCACATCTTCGTCGCGACCTCGATCGACACCGAGCCGGAGTCGCAGAGGAAGACGTGCTGCAACGGCTCGGGGGTGATCTCGACCAGCGTGGCGGCCAGCCGGATGGCGGGCTCGTGGGTGAGCCCGCCGAACATCACGTGGCTCATCCGCCCGAGCTGGTCCTGCACCGCCTGGTTGAGCACCGGGTGGTTGTACCCGTGCAGGGCCGCCCACCAGGAGGACATGCCGTCGATCAGTTCCCGGTTCCCACCGGCGGGTTCGGCCAGCCGCAGGCGCACGCCCGCGGCCGACTCGACCAGGTACGGCTGCTGGATGCCGGGCATCGGGCCGTACGGGTGCCAGACGTGCGCCCGGTCCAGCGCGAGCAGCGTCTGCGGGTCCATGGGCTGCTGGTTCGTCACGGGGCGCACCACGGGCTCAGGCGTTCGGGGCGAGCTCGGTGCCGGCCCCGCGCAGGCGGACCCGGACCAGGTCGGTGCGGGCCGCGTTCTCGTCGCCCTCGATCTCGATCCCGGCGGCCTCGACCTCGGTGGCGTCGGCGGCAGCAGCGACCGGAGCCGCAGCGGTGTGCCCGCCGCACGGCCCGCAGCCGCCGCCCGTCGCCGCGCCGTGCTCGTCCTCGCCCGCCGCACCGTGGTCACCGCAGCCACCGGCGTGCGAGCCGCAGCCGCCCCCGGTGCCGCAGCCGCCGGTGCTCGCGGTGCCGCAGCCGCCCTGCGCGGCCGCGGCCACGTCGGCCCGGTGCCGGGGCAGGGTCAGCTCGCCCTGGCCCTCGACCTCGTAGCCCGCATCCTTGATCATGTCGAGGTCGGCCTGCCCGGCCTGGCCCTCGCTGGTCAGGTAGTCGCCCAGGAAGATCGAGTTGGCGATGTGCAGGCCCAGCGGCTGCAGGCTGCGCAGGTGCACCTCGCGGCCACCGGCGATCCGCACCTCGACGTCCGGGTGGACGAACCGCACCATCGCCAGGATCCGCAGGCAGTGCTGCGGGGTGAGGTTCCACTCCTTGGCCAGCGGGGTGCCCTCGAACGGGATCAGGAAGTTGACCGGGACCGAGTCCGAGCCCAGCTCGCGCAGCGCGAAGACCACGTCCACCAGGTCCTCGGGGCTCTCGCCCATGCCCGCGATCAGGCCCGAGCAGGCCGACAGGCCGGCGCCGTGCGCCTTCGACACCGTGTCCACCCGGTCCGCGTAGGTGTGGGTGGAGGTGATCTCGCCGTAGGTGTTCTCGGAGGTGTTCAGGTTGTGGTTGTACGCGTCGACGCCCGCCGCGCGCAGCCGCTCGGCCTGGTTGTCGGAGAGCAGGCCCAGGCAGGCGCAGATCTCCACGCCCGGCTCCTGCTCCTTGATCGCCGCGATCGTGTTGGTGACCCGGTCGATGTCGCGGTCCGTCGGACCGCGCCCGCTGGCCACCAGGCAGACCCGCTTGGCGCCGCCCTTGACCCCCGCCGTCGCCGCCTCGGCGGCCTCGCCCGGCTTCAGCCAGGTGTACTTCAGGATGCCGGTGTCCGACCCCAGCCGCTGCGAGCAGTAGGAGCAGTCCTCGGGGCAGAGGCCGCTCTTCAGGTTGACCAGGTAGTTGAGCTTGACCCGGCGGCCGAACCACTGCCGGCGCACCCGCCCGGCGGCCGCGACCACGTCCAGCAGCTCGTCGTCGGTGGTGGCCAGGACGGCCAGGGCCTCCTCCCGGGTGGGGAGCTCGCGGTTCAGGCCTTTGGCGGTGAGGGTGTCGAGCAGATCCATGAAGGTGATCCTGCCCGGCGGACCTAGAGCGGCGCCATACCGAATCGGCCAGAAGATCGCCGTGCGGGTGTGCGAGTTGTCACAGTGCGGGACGGGCGGTTCGTTCGTTTGCGACCGCTCGGCTCGGGGCGGGGTGTTCGGCCGGTCGCGCGCCCGGCGCGCGGTTCCCCGTGCGGGCCCGGCGCCCTGACAGACCGTCCGCCGCCTCCCCCTGGCTCCGGGTGGTCACCCCACTGCATAGAATTTGCGCCATGACCAGCACGGGGGACTCCCACTCGATACCCGCCGACGCAGCCGATCCGGCGGGGCGCGGCAGAAGGAGCCTTCGGCTGGGGTCCCGGCAGGTGCTCATCGGGTCGATCGCGGTCGTCGTGCTCGGCGCCGGCGGCTGGGTGCTCTCCCGCCCGCACCCCGGCGCCCTGCTGCCGGGCATCGGGCCGATCAGCCGCGACACGCCGCTGCCGTCCGTGGTCGGCACCCCCGCGCCCGCCTCCGCGGGCAACCCCTACGCCTTCGACGTGAAGCGGCTCTTCCCGCCGACCCGCTCGATCGACCAGGACGGCTACAAGGGGCGCTTCGCCGGCGCCCAGCAGGGCACCGACTGCGGGGACACCCTGCAGACGGCCGGCCAGACCCTGCTGCACGGGGTGGTGTGCCAGGGCTACCTGGCGGTCGACTTCGCCAGCCAGGACAGCAAGGTGACGACCAGCGTGACGGTGCTGCGGTTCGCCGACAGCGATGTCAGCGGGCAGGTGGCCAAGCTGATGGGGGCTCGGCCCGACCTGGTGCGCTTCGTCCAGACCGACGGCACCTTCGCCGACGACGGCTCGGCGAGCCCCTCCGCCGCCCCGGGGAGCCCGGCCGCGAGCGCCCCGCCCGCCACCGCCGTCGCGCCCGGCACGCCGGCCGCCGGGGCCGGAGCGGCCGGGGCCAAGGGCGGTGCGGCCCCGGCGAAGTCCGTCGAGGTGCCGCGGGTCGAGGCCGTGCAGCACTACGTGACCGTCACCAGCTCGCGCTTCGCGGACGGCCACGTGCCGAGCGGCCCGCAGGAGCAGCAGGACCTGGACGCGGCCACCCGGGCGGCGTCCTACACGGTGGGCATCGCCTTCGTCTGGTCCTGAGCCTGGACGGGGCACCGAGCCCGGTCGGCTCCCGAGCGCTGGGCGGCTCTCGAGCCCGGTCGGCTCCCGAGCCCGGGGCGGCTCCCGGGTCCGGGAACCGCCCCGCCCGCCTCAGCCCAGCCGGTCGACCCGGGTCACCTTCAGCACCGCGCGCCCCTCCGCGTCCGACCCGTACAGGTCGACCTCCGCGCTGATGCCCCAGTCGTGGTCGCCCGCCGGGTCGTCGAAGATCTGCCGGACCCGCCACAGCCCCTCGGCGTCGTCCTCCTCGATCAGCAGCATCTTCGGGCCGCGCGCGTCCGGCCCGGTGGCCAGGTCGTCGTGCTCCTCGTAGTAGGCGTCCATCGCGTCCGCCCAGCGGTCCGCGTCCCAGCCCGCCTCGGCGTCCAACTCGCCCAGCGCGCCGTAGTGTTCGAGCGCGGCCAGCTCGACCCGGCGGAACATCTCGTTGCGCACCAGGACCCGGAAGGCACGGGCGTTGGCGGTGACCGGGAGCGGCTTGCTCTCCAGCTCCCGCTCCTCCTGGTCCGGCTCGGTCGGGTTGGCCAACTGCTCCCACTCGTCGAGCAGGCTGGAGTCGACCTGGCGGACCAGCTCGCCCAGCCAGGCGATCACGTCCTTGAGCGCCTCGGTCTTCATGTCGTCCGGCACCGTCTGCTCCAGCGCCTTGTAGGCGCCGGCCAGGTAGCGCAGCACGATGCCCTCGGTGCGGGCCAGGTCGTAGTGGCCGACGTAGTCGGTGAAGGTCATCGCGCGCTCGAACAGGTCGCGGGCCACCGACTTGGGCTGCAGCTGGTAGTCGCCGATCCACGGGTGGGCCCGGCGGTAGACCTCGTAGGCGTGGTCGAGCAGCTCCTCCAGCGGCTTGGGCCAGGTGACCTCCTGGAGCCGCTCCATCCGCTCCTCGTACTCGATGCCGTCGGCCTTCATCTGGCCGATCGCCTCGCCGCGCGCCTTGTTCTGCTGGGCGGCCAGGATCTGCCGCGGGTCGTCCAGGGTCGCCTCGACCACCGAGACCACGTCCAGCGCGTAGCTCGGGGACTCCGGGTCGAGCAGCTCGAAGGCGGCCAGCGCGAAGGTGGAGAGCGGCTGGTTGAGCGCGAAGTTCTCCTGCAGGTCCACGGTGAGGCGCACGGTGCGGCCCTCGGCGTCCGGCTCGGGCAGCTGCTCGATGATGCCGCCGGAGATCAGCGAGCGGTAGACGGCGATCGCCGTGCGGATGTGCCGGCGCTGCGCGGAACGGTCCTCGTGGTTGTCGGTGAGCAGCTTGCGCATCGCCTCGAAGGCGTTGCCCGGACGGCCGATCACCGAGAGCAGCATCGCGTGGCTGACCCGGAACCGGGAGACCAGCGGCTCCGGATCGGCCGCGATCAGCCGCTCGAAGGTCTCCTCGCTCCAGCCGACGAAACCTTCCGGCGCCTTCTTGCGCACCACCTTGCGCTTCTTCTTCGGGTCGTCCCCGGCCTTGGCCAGCGCCTTCTCGTTCTCCACCACGTGCTCGGGCGCCTGCGCCACCACCTGGCCGACGGTGTCGAAGCCGGCCCGCCCGGCCCGGCCGGCGATCTGGTGGAACTCACGGGCCCGCAGCACCCGCACCCGCACCCCGTCGTACTTGGAGAGCGCGGTGAACAGCACCGTGCGGATCGGCACGTTGACGCCCACGCCGAGCGTGTCGGTGCCGCAGATCACCTTCAACAGGCCGGCCTGGGCGAGGCGTTCGACCAGCCGGCGGTACTTGGGCAGCATTCCGGCGTGGTGCACGCCGATGCCGTGCCGGACGTAGCGCGAGAGGTTGCGGCCGAACTTGGTGGTGAAGCGGAAGTTGCCGATCAGGGCGGCGATCGCGTCCTTCTCCGCCTTCGAGCACATGTTGATGCTCATCAGCGACTGGGCCCGCTCCACCGCCTCCTTCTGGGTGAAGTGCACGACGTAGACCGGGGCCTGACCGGTGGTCAGCAGCTCCTCGAGGGTGTCGTGCAGGGTGGTGCGGCGGTACTCGTAGAAGAGCGGGACCGGGCGGGTGGCCGAGCGGACCACGGTGGTGGGCCGGCCGGTGCGCCGGGTCAGGTCCTCCTCGAACCGGCGCACGTCGCCCAGGGTGGCCGACATCAGCAGGAACTGCGCCTGCGGCAGCTCCAGCAGCGGGATCTGCCAGGCCCAGCCGCGGTCCGGCTCGGCGTAGAAGTGGAACTCGTCCATCACCACCTGGCCGATGTCGGCCCGGCCGCCGTCCCGCAGCGCGATGTTCGCCAGCACCTCGGCGGTGCAGCAGATGATCGGCGCGGTCGGGTTGACGCTGGCGTCGCCGGTCATCATGCCGACCTGCTCGGTGCCGAAGATCTTGCACAGGTCGAAGAACTTCTCCGAGACCAGCGCCTTGATCGGGGCGGTGTAGAAGGTGCGCTTGCCCTCGGCCAGCGCCGCGAAGTGCGCTCCCGCCGCCACCAGTGACTTCCCCGACCCGGTCGGGGTCGCGAGGATCACATTGGCGCCGGTGAACAGCTCGATCAGCGCCTCCTCCTGGGCGGGGTAGAGCGTGATGCCCCGCTCCTCCGTCCACCCGGCGAAGGTGGTGAAGAGCGCGTCGGGGTCGGCGGGCTTGGGCATCAGGTCAAGGAGCGTCACCCGGCCCACCCTATCGTTCGTGCGGGTTCCGGCCCCCGTCCGTGTGCGCCGGACCACGTTGCCGGGGCCGGGTGGCGCGTGCCAGGCTGCGGCGCATGATCCAGGAACCCGTCACGACCGTCCGCCCGGCGGCGCCCGCCGCCGTCTTCGACTGGCTCGACGAGGCCGCCGAGCTCCGCGCCCGCGCCGGACTCACCCGCACGCTGCGCAGCCGCCCGGCGCTGGACGTGGTGCTCGACCTGGCGAGCAACGACTACCTCGGCCTGACCCACCACCCCGAGGTCACCCGGGCCGCCGCCGAGGCCGCACTGCGCTGGGGCGGCGGGTCCACCGGCTCCCGGCTGGTCACCGGCACCACCGAGCTGCACACCGAGCTGGAAGTCGAGCTGGCCGACTTCTACGGGGTGGAGGCCGCGCTGGTCTTCTCCTCCGGCTACGCCGCCAACCTGGCCGCCCTCACCGCGCTCACCGACCCGGACACGCTGATCGTCTCCGACGCCTACAACCACGCCTCGCTGATCGACGGCTGCCGGCTCTCCCGGGCCGCCGTGCACCGCGCCCCGCACGCCGACCCGGGGGCGGTCGCCGCGGCGCTCGCCGACCGCACCCAGCCGCGCGCCCTGGTGGTCAGCGACTCCGTCTTCTCGGTGGACGGCAACGCCGCCCCGCTGGAGGGCCTGGCCGCCGCCGCCCGGGCGCACGGCGCCGCGCTGCTGGTGGACGACGCGCACGGCCTCGGCGTGCTCGGCCCCGGCGGCAGCGGCGCGCTGACCGCCGCGGGGCTGGCCGGGGCGCCGGACGTGGTGGCCACGGCCACCCTGTCCAAGTCGCTCGGCTCGCAGGGCGGCGTGGTGCTCGGCCCGCGCCGGGTCATCCGGCACCTGGTGGAGACCGCCCGCACCTTCATCTTCGACACCGGCCTGGCCCCGGCCGCCGCCGGTGCGGCCCTCGGCGCGCT
>NZ_JBNQTI010000259.1:0-8231 GCF_050325825.1 Kitasatospora sp. LaBMicrA B282 | reverse complement strand
GCCGCCGCCGGCCCTGCTGGTGCAGGCCGTGCCGCCGCCGACCCCGTCGCCGCCGACCCCGTGGCCAGCGGCTCCGTCGCCGCCGACCCCGTGGCCAGCGGCTCCGTCCCCGCCCCCAGCCGGCGCAGGCAGGCGTACCGGGCGACCGCGTAGTGCCAGGCGCGCCGCAGCCCGGGGTCGGTCAGCCGGGCGGCGTTGGCGGCGGCCAGCTCCCGGGTCTCGTCGAGGGCGGCGAGCGCCGCCGGCAGGTCGCAGAGCACCGAGAGGCAGTAGGTGTAGAGGCCGTCGCGCAGGCCCTCGAAGGCCGTGGACGGCGCCGGGGGCACCGGGGGGTCCGGACGGTGGTTCATCTTCCCGACGGTAGGGAGGTGTTCCGCCCCGGCCCGGCCACACGGGCCGCTTGTCCTTCTTTCGGGTAACAACACCGCGCGCGGCCCGCCACACGCCCCCAAGCCCCGCCCACCACCCGCCCCCCGCGCACCGCCCGCCCAGCGCCCCACCCCGCTCCCCACCGTCCACCGCCGCCCGCCCCGTCATCCACAGGCGCCCCCGACTGTCACCCCCACCCGCTACCGTGACCCCCATGGCAGCCCGCACCTCGAAGACCTCCGCCAAGCCCCGTCCGGCCTACCGCTGCACGGAGTGCGGCAACCAGCTGCCCAAATGGGTCGGCCGGTGCCCCGAGTGCAACGCCTGGGGCACCGTCGAGGAGTACGGCGCCGTCCCGATCCGCACCACCGCCGCGGGCCCGGTCAGCGCGCCGGCCCGCCCGATCGGGCAGGTGGACGGCCAGGTGGCCACCGCCCGCTCCACCGGCGTGCCGGAGCTGGACCGGGTGCTCGGCGGCGGCCTGGTGCCCGGGGCCGTGGTGCTGCTGGCCGGCGAGCCCGGCGTCGGCAAGTCCACCCTGCTGCTGGACGTCGCCGCCAAGGCCGCCTCCGCCAGCCACCGCACCCTCTACGTCACCGGCGAGGAGTCGGCCGGTCAGGTGCGGCTGCGCGCGGACCGGATCAACGCCCTCTCCGAGCACCTCTACCTGGCCGCCGAGCAGGACCTGGGGGCGGTGCTCGGCCACATCGAGCAGGTCAACCCGGGCCTGCTGATCCTGGACTCGGTGCAGACCATCGCCTCCGCCGAGCTGGACGGCGCCCCCGGCGGCCCGGCCCAGGTGCGCGAGGTGGCGGGCGCGCTGATCCGGGCCTCCAAGGAGCGCGGCATGGCCACCCTGCTGGTCGGCCACGTCACCAAGGACGGCCAGATCGCCGGCCCCCGGCTGCTGGAGCACTTGGTCGACGTGGTGCTGAGCTTCGAGGGCGACCGGCACGCCCGGCTGCGGATCATCCGCGGCGTCAAGAACCGGTACGGCGCCACCGACGAGGTCGGCTGCTTCGAGCTGCACGACGAGGGCATCGAGGGCCTGGCCGACCCGAGCGGCCTCTTCCTGACCCGCCGCGACAAGCCGGTGCCCGGCACCTGCCTGACCGTCACCCTGGAGGGCAAGCGCCCGCTGGTCGCCGAGGTGCAGGCGCTGATGGTGGACTCGCAGATCCCCTCGCCGCGCCGCACCACCTCCGGCCTGGAGTCGCCCCGGATCGCGATGATCCTGGCGGTGGTCGAGCGGCACGGCGGGGTCAAGCTCGGCAAGCAGGACATCTACACCGCCACCGTGGGCGGCGTGAAGCTCACCGAGCCCTCCGCCGACCTGGCGGTGGCGCTGGCGGTGGCCAGCTCCTCGACCGACACCCCGCTGCCCAGCAACCTGGTGGCGATCGGCGAGGTCGGCCTGGCCGGTGAGGTGCGCCGGGTGACCGGGGTGCAGCGCCGGCTGGCCGAGGCCCACCGGCTCGGGTTCACCCACGCCCTGGTCCCGCCGGACCCGGGCAAGGTGCCGCCGGGCATGAAGGTGGTCGAGGTCGCCGACATCGGGGAGGCGTTGCGGGCGATCCCGGGCCGCCGCCGGGCTTCCGGTCGAGCTCGGACAGAGCCCCGCTCGGAGCAGCGTTCGCAGACGAACGGAACGCCGTCGGTACCGGCTCCGGCCGCCTGGCCGGAGGATCTGATGACCGGCTGGGAGCCGGTCGATTCGGACGAACTGGGCTGACCGAGGGTCCGTCAGCGTGGCCGCACCGTAGACTTTGCCCTGTCCGGTACCAGAACGGGCAGTAGCGAACGAGGGACCGGGGCCACCGGGTGGCGCGGATCCGCCGGCCTAAGGAGTCATGTGGCAGCGAGCGACCGGGTCGAGAAGTCCCCGCGCGAAGAGGCCCTGCTGCGCTCCTCGCTGCAGGCGATCGCGCCCGGGACACCGCTGCGCGACGGTCTGGAGCGGGTGCTGCGGGCCAACACCGGCGGCCTGATCGTGCTGGGCTTCGACAAGACGGTCGAGGCGCTCTGCACCGGCGGCTTCGTGCTGGACGTGGAGTTCACCGCGACCCGGCTGCGCGAGCTGTGCAAGCTGGACGGCGCGGTGGTGCTGGACAAGGACATCACCAAGATCGTCCGCGCCGGGGTGCACCTGATGCCGGACGCCTCGATCCCCACCGACGAGACCGGCACCCGCCACCGCACCGCCGAGCGGGTCAACAAGCAGACCGGCTTCCCGGTGGTCGCCGTCTCGCACTCGATGCGGCTGATCGCGATGTACGTCAACGGCACCCGCCGGGTGCTGGAGGACTCGCCGACCGTGCTCTCCCGGGCCAACCAGGCGCTGGCCACCCTGGAGCGGTACAAGCTGCGGCTGGACGAGGTGGCCGGCACCCTCTCCGCGCTGGAGATCGAGGACCTGGTCACGGTCCGGGACGTCACCGCGGTGGCGCAGCGGCTGGAGATGGTCCGGCTGATCGCGGCCGAGATCGCCGGCTACGTCCTGGAACTGGGCATCGACGGCCGGCTGCTCTCGCTCCAGTTGGACGAGCTGATCGCCGGCGTCGAGCCCGAGCGCGAACTGGTCGCCCGGGACTACTTCCCCGAGCGCGCCGCCAAGCGCGGGCGCACCGTGCCCGAGGTGCTGGCCGACCTGGAGGCGCTCACCCACGCCGAGCTGCTGGACCTGCAGACGGTGGCCAAGGCGATCGGCTACTCCGGCTCGCCCGAGTCGCTGGACTCGGCGGTCTCGCCGCGCGGCTACCGGCTGTTGGCGAAGATCCCGCGGCTGCCGAACACCGTGATCGAGCGGCTGGTCGAGCACTTCGGCGGGCTGCAGAAGCTGCTCGCGGCCAGCATCGACGACCTGCAGACGGTCGAGGGGGTCGGTGAGACCCGGGCCCGCTCGGTGCGCGAGGGGCTCTCCCGGCTGGCCGAGTCCTCGATCCTGGAACGTTACGTCTGACCTGCGTCCGACCACGTCCGACAGGGGGCCGGCGGGTGTTCCCGTGGCCCGATCAGCAGGATCCGGCCGCCTGACCGGTCACTCGCCGCCGCCGCCCCCGCCTCCGCCGCAGGAGGAGCTGCAGTCCGACGCGAAGCCGTGCTGGACGAAGTCGACGACGACGAAGACGACGAACCCGATGGCGAACAGGATGAGGAGCCAGGCCAGCACACCCCAGGCCTGCTTGTCGCGTTCGTCTTCCCGCTTCTCGACCATGGAGCCACGCTACCCAGCAGTGGGCCACCCGTGCTCGGCTTTGCGGTAACCGGTTGCGTCGAGCGGCAGTTGAGGAATCGGACGGACCGTCAGGACGATCTGTCAGGACCCCGCGACCACCAGCTGAGTGGTGATCAGCGCCTTGATCGGGCCACCGGCCGGGCCGGTGAGGTCGACCTGCACCGAGTACTTGCCGATCGGCGCCGCAGTGCTGGCGGTCGGGCTCGGGCACGCGGGCTTGCTGTACGAGCGGTCCCAGGTGAAGGTCTCGGTCAGCACGTTGGCCGGGGAGACCTGGACCCACCGGCTCTGCTTGTCGGTCGGGCAGTCGGCCGAGGACCAGATCCGCCCGGTGGTCGAGCTGACGGTGATCGTCGAGGCGGTCTGGCTGAGGTCGACCCGGCAGGAGTTGCCCGAGGCGTTGTGGATCTTCAGCTCGAAGGTCGGCTTGTCCTGGGGCTGGAAGGACTCCTGGGTGCCGGCCAGCTCCAGGGTGAGCTGCGAGGCGATGCACGCGGGCAGCGCCATCACGTCGCTGGTGTTGATCGCCGGGGCGCCGCCCGAGCCGCCGCTGCCGCCCGAACCGGTGCTGCCCGAGCCCCCGGTGCCGCCCGCGGCGCTGCCGCCCGAGCCGCCGGTGCCACTGCCGCCGCCGGTGCCCCCGGTGCCGCCGCCCGCACCGCCACCCGAGGCGCCGCCGCTCGTCGCACCGCCACCGCCCGAGGCGCCGCCACTGCCACCGCTGCTGCCGCCCGGGTAGCTGTTGATCGCCGGACCGGTCGGCGTGGCACCCGGGGTGATCGACGCGGGTGCGGTGGGTGTGTTCGGCGCTGCCAGCGGCTTGGCGGCCGGCTGCTTGTCACCACCGCCCTGACCCATCGTCATCCACAGGATCAGGATCACCGCCACCACGAACGCGGCAATGACAACGACCCGACGCCGCCAGTAGATCGAGGCGGGCAGGGGTCCGACGGGCTGACGCAGAGAAGGCACGATCAAACTCTACGAGAGGCGGAGCACCGCTCGTCGCACCAACACCGCACTCGGCGGTCGATCTTTCAGATCATCCGGTATTTCCGCTGTTCGAGGGAGGGCGCTACGCCGGTCGGGTATGTGCGAGGATCGAAGACGCTATGGCGACAACTCCTGTGACCCCCGCCCCGCTGCTGCACTCGATCGTGCTCGACTGGTACCGGGAGCACGCCCGGGACCTCCCCTGGCGGACCCCCGACGCCTCGCCGTGGGCGGTGATGGTGAGCGAGTTCATGCTCCAGCAGACCCCGGTCAAGCGGGTGCTGCCGGCCTACGCCGCGTGGCTCGAGCGCTGGCCCACCCCGGCCGCGCTGGCCGCCGACCCGCCCGGTGAGGCGGTCCGGATGTGGGGCCGGCTCGGCTACCCGCGGCGCGCGCTGCGGCTGCACGCGGCGGCGACCGCGATCGTCGAGCGGCACGGCGGCGCCGTGCCGGACGACCACGCCGAACTGCTGGCGCTGCCCGGCGTCGGCGAGTACACCGCCGCCGCCGTCGCCTCCTTCGCCTTCCGCCAGCGCCACGCGGTGCTGGACACCAACGTCCGCCGGGTCCTCGCCCGCGCGGTGACCGGCGACGAGTACCCCGCCCAGGCCACCACCGCGGCCGAGCGCCGCACCGCCACCGAGCTGCTCCCCGACCACCCCGAGGTGGCCGCCACCTGGGCGGTGGCCGTGATGGAGCTGGGCGCGCTGGTCTGCACCGCCCGCAGCCCGGAGTGCGGGGCCTGCCCGCTGCGCCCGCACTGCGCCTGGGACCGCGCCGGCCGCCCGCCGCACCAGGGTCCGGCCCGCCGCGGCCAGAGCTACGAGGGCACCGACCGCCAGGTGCGCGGCAAGCTGCTCGCGGTGCTGCGCGAGGCGCACGGCGAGGTCCCGCAGCACCGGCTGGACGCGGTCTGGCCGGATCCGGTGCAGCGCTCCCGGGCGCTGGACGGGCTGATCATCGACGGCCTGGTCGAACCGGTGGGCCGGGGGAGCTACCGGCTGCCGCTCTAGGACCCGTGAACAGACCCTGTCCGCAGGGCCTGCGAACAAGGCCCGCGAACACGCCGACGGCCGGCCCCCGCGAGGTGCGGGAGCCGGCCGTCGGCGCATCCGGTGGCAGGTGGCGTCAGTGCGCCATCGCCTCCATGCTGCTGCCCTCCGACGCGCCCTCGGCGGGCTGGCCGGTGCCGCGCAGCGGGGTGCCCTTGAGGAACAGGGCGGCGGCGATCGAGATCACGCTGATCCCGGCGGCCCAGAGGAAGACCGAGTGGGTCGCGTTGGTGTACGCGTGGTGGAAGGCGTCCTGGACCGGCACGGGCAGCGCGCGCAGACGGGCGGGCGTCATCTGGTCGATGCCGCCGCCACCCTGGCCGCCGGCACCCGGCAGGCTCTTCTTGAGGCTGTCGGTGATCCGGTTGGTGAAGATGGAGCCGAACAGCGCCACACCGAAGGAACCGCCGATGGTGCGGAACAGGGTGGCGGTGGAGCTGGCCACGCCCATGTCCTTGAGCGACACGCTGTTCTGCGCCACCAGCATGCAGATCTGCATCAGGAAGCCCATGCCGGCGCCGAGCACCGCCATGTAGATGCTGGAGGTCAGGCGGGTGGTGTCGACGCCCATGGTGGAGATCAGCAGCGAGCCGCCGCCCATCACCACGGTGCCGATGATCGGGAAGATCCGGTACTTGCCGGTCTTGGTGACCACCTGGCCGACCACCAGCGAGACCACCAGCATGCCGAACATCATCGGCATCAGCAGCAGGCCGGAGTTGGTGGCCGAGGCGTTCTGCACAATCTGCTGGTACTGCGGCAGGAAGGTGACGCCACCGAACATCAGGAAGCCGACGATGAAGCCGATGACCGAGACCACGGTGAAGTCGCGGTTGCGGAACATGCCCAGCGGGAGCATCGGCTCCTGGACCCGGGCCTCGACGTAGCAGAAGCCGATCAGCGAGGCGGCGGCCAGCACGATCAGGCCGATGATGTGCTTGGAGCCCCACGCGTACTGGGTGCCGCCCCAGGTGGTGATCAGCACCAGCGAGGTGATGCCGATGGTCAGCAGCAGGGCGCCGAGGTAGTCGACCCGGGCGTTGGAGCGGACCTTGGGCAGGTGCAGGGTGACCATCACCACGGCCAGCGCGATGATGCCGAGCGGCAGGTTGATGTAGAAGATCCAGTGCCAGCTGAAGTGGTCGGTGATGAAGCCGCCGAGCAGCGGACCGCCGACCGTGGCGACGGCCATCACCGCGGCGAACATGCCCTGGTACTTGCCGCGCTCGCGGGGCGAGACCAGCGCACCCATGATCGACATCACGCCGACCATCAGACCGCCGGCGCCCAGGCCCTGGAGGGCGCGGAAGGCGATCATCTCGTTCATGTTCTGCGACAGTCCGGCCAGCGCCGAGCCGACCAGGAAGATCACGATCGAGGTCATGAAGGTGCCCTTGCGACCGTAGAGGTCGCCGAGCTTGCCCCAGATCGGGGTCGCGGCAGCGGTGGCCAGCGTGTACGAGGTGACCACCCAGGAGAGGTGGTTGGCCCCGTGCAGGTCACCGACGATGGTGGGCATCGCGGTGCCGACGATCAGGTTGTCGAGCATCGCGAGCATCATGGTGATGACCAGACCGATCATCACCAGGCGGATTTCCCTCGGCGAACGGTTCGGCCGCTCCTCGCCGGCCTCCCCCGCGACGCCTCCGGGCGGGGTTGCCGCCCTTGCGTCGACCTGCTGCTGTGCCATGGTGCCTCTCCCGAATGCGCGTCCGGACCGTCTGCCGGCACGTGGTGCCCGCTGCTGACGACCCTCTTGTTGTCGGCGTCGTGCTGTGCTTCGCTGTGCTTACTTGCCGACCGGCTAGTTATTGGTCAGATCGCACGGTAAGGTCTGGGTAAGCCGGGCGTCAAGCCGAATTCGGCCACGGCCGGCTGGACGGCGAGAATGTCCATGCGGTGTGGTCGGGTGAGACCCGATCGAGCCGGTTCCCCTCCCAGCTCAACAGGCAGGCCACGAAGCCAATGACAACGTCGCAGAGCCCCCGCGGTGACACTCGGGCCAGGATCGTCTCGGTCGCGTTGGAGCTCTTCTCCGAGCAGGGCTACGAGAAGACCTCGCTGCGCGAGATCGCCGACCGGCTCGGGGTCACCAAGGCGGCGCTGTACTACCACTTCAAGACCAAGGACGACATCGTCCACGGCATCGTCGAGTCGATGGCCGCGCCGATCGACGAGACCATCGCGTGGGGCGAGCAGCAGTCGTGGAGCCCCGCGGTCCGCGACGAACTGGTCCGCCGGTTCGCCGCCGGGATCGCCGAGCGGGCCCCGCTGCTGCGCTTCTTCCACGAGAACCAGCCCGCGCTGCGCGAGTCCCCGGCAGGGCTGGAGTTCCGGGCCCGGATGATCAAGATGGTGCACCTGGTGCACGGCCCGGGCGCCGCCTTCGAGGACCGGCTGCGCGCCACCATGGCGCTCTTCTCGGTGAACTCGGCGTTCTTCCTGCTCAAGAACGACAACGACGCGGCGTGCCAGCCCGGCGGCCCGCCGCCGCCCTCGGCCACCGAGGGCGAGGCGATCGCCGCCGCGCTCACGGTGGCCCTGGAGATCGCCGCCCGGATCGATCCGGGCGAGCCGGTCGG
>NZ_JBNQTI010000258.1:0-8245 GCF_050325825.1 Kitasatospora sp. LaBMicrA B282 | reverse complement strand
GTGCCGGTCGGGCGCGGGCTGGCCGCCGGGCTGGCGGCGAGCGTACCGGAGGCGGCCGGCGAGGGCGCCCCGCTCGGCGTGCCGCTGGGGGCGGCCGCGCTCACCGAAGGGGCCGGTGACCCGCCCGGATCGGCGGCGACCGCCGTGGCGGCGCCGCCCAGCAGCGCCGCAGCCGACAGAATCCACGTACCGGCCACCCGTGCCGTGCCCAAGCCCGCGCCCACCAGCGCCCCCATCTTCCCGAGTCCGGGTGAACCGTATCGGATCCGAACGGGCGTTCCGGACCCGGATCGGGGCCTGCGGGGAAGAGTTGTACGACTGTTGCCCTGGTCGTCACGCGGGGCCTGCGGCGCTGTCCCGGCGGTGGATTGACGATCGCTCAGCAAATCCCCAGGCAGCACCCAGGAAGCGCCTCGGATCAGGTGTTGTAGGTGCCCTGGGCCCGCTCCAGACCCTCCGTCAGCAGCGCCTCGACGGCGTCCGCGGAACGGTCCACGAACCAGTCCAGCTCCTTGCGCTCGGTGGCGGAGAAGTCCTTGAGCACGAAGTCGGCCACCTGCATCCGCCCCGGCGGCCGGCCGATCCCGCAGCGCACCCGGTAGTACTCCGGGCCGAGCGACTTGGTGATCGACTTGAGCCCGTTGTGCCCGTTGTCGCCGCCGCCGAGCTTGAGCCGCAGCGTCGCGTAGTCGATGTCCAGTTCGTCGTGGACCGCCACCAGCGCCGAGGCCGGCGCCTTGTAGAAGTCGCGCAGCGCGGTGACCGGGCCGCCGGAGAGGTTCATGAAGGTCATCGGCTTGGCCAGCACCACCCGCTGCCCGACCAGCCGGCCCTCGGCCACCTGGGCCCGGCTCTTGTGCGCCTTGAACCTGGCGCCGATCCGCTCGGCCAGCAGGTCGACCACCATGAAGCCGATGTTGTGCCGGTTGCGGGCGTAGCCCTCCCCGGGATTGCCCAGGCCGACCACCAGCCAGGGGCCGGTGTAGCCGTTGCCGGTCTCGCTCATCTCCCGCTCCTCCTCGTCGAGCACATCATCGCGCGGCCCGGGCCGCCGTCCGAACGCGTGGCGGCCGAACGCGTGGGGCCGAACGCACCGCTGCCCCGGCTCCCACGCGGGAACCGGGGCAGCGGCCGGGTACGACTTACCGCGAGGCTCAGGCCTCGGTGGTCTCCTCGGCGGCGGCCTCCTCGGCCTCCTCCTCGACCGGAGCGGTCTGGGCGCCGATGATCTGCAGCACGACGGCGTCGGCCTCGACGGCCAGCGCGACGCCCTTGGGCAGCGCGATGTCACCGGCGGTGATGGAGGCGCCGGCCTCCAGGCCCTCGATCGAGACGGTGACCGACTCGGGCAGGTGGGTGGCCTCGGCCTCGATCGGCAGCGCGTTCAGCACGTGCTCGACCAGGTTGCCGCCGGGGGCCAGCTCGCCCTCGGTGTGCACCGGGATCTCGACGGTGACCTTCTCGCCACGCTTGACCAGCAGCAGGTCGACGTGCTCGATGGAGCGCTTGATGGCCTCGCGCTGGACGGCCTTCGGCAGCACGAACTCGTCCTTGCCGTCGATCGGGACGACCAGCAGGGCGTTCGGGGTCTTGAGGGCCATCATCAGGTCGTGGCCGGGCAGGTTCAGGTGGACCGGGGCGTGGCCGTGGCCGTAGACGACACCGGGAACGAGGCCGGCGCGGCGGGCGCGACGGGCGGCACCCTTGCCGAACTCGTTGCGGGGCTCGGCGGCGATGCGGATCTCGGACATGCTGCACTCCTGGGCGAGAAGGGGTGCGACAAGCGAAAACCGCCGAGACCACACCCTCAGAGACACGGGGCAGCTCGGCGGAATCAATCCAGCGCGTCGATCACGGACCGGCGCCCTCGGGGCGCACGGCATCCCTCGCCGAGCAGTCCCAGGAGTCTAACCGACCCCCGGCACGACACGGAAATCGGGCCGGCCGGTGACGGCCGGGCGAACCCGCGCCCGGCCGGACCGGCGGTCGGCCGGGGGTCGGGTGCGCGAACGGACCGGCGGTCGGGTGCGCGAACGGACCGGCGGTCGGGTGCGCGAACGGCCCCGCCGCGCAGGGCGACGGGGCCGTTCGATGCCCGGGGTGCTACCGGATCAGTGCACGCCCTCGAAGAGCGAGGTGACCGAGCCCTCCTCGAAGACCTCGCGGATCGCGGCGGCGATCGACGGGGCGATGGAGAGGGTGGTGACCTTGTCCAGCTGGAGCTCGGCCGGGGTGGGCAGGGTGTTGGTGAAGACGAACTCGCTGACCCGGGAGTTCTTCAGCCGGTCCGCGGCCGGGCCGGAGAGCACGCCGTGGGTGGCGGCCACGATGACGTCGGCGGCGCCGTTGTCGAAGAGCGCGTCGGCGGCGGCGCAGATGGTGCCGGCGGTGTCGATCATGTCGTCGACCAGGACGCAGACCCGGCCCTTGACGTCACCGACCACCTCGGCGGACAGGATGGTGTTGGCCTGGCTGGTGTCGCGGCGCTTGTGGATGATCGCCAGCGGGGCGTCCAGGCGGTCGCACCACTGGTCGGCGACCTTCACCCGGCCGGCGTCCGGCGAGACCACGGTCAGCTTGCTGCGGTCCACCTTCTCGCCGATGTAGTCGCAGAGCATCGGCAGCGCGAACAGGTGGTCCACCGGACCGTCGAAGAAGCCCTGGATCTGCGCGGTGTGCAGGTCCACCGCCATCAGGCGGTCGGCACCGGCCTGGCGCAGCAGGTCCGCGACCAGGCGGGCCGAGATGGGCTCGCGGCCCAGGTGCTTCTTGTCCTGGCGGGCGTAGCCGTAGAACGGCAGGATCGCGGTGATGCTCTTGGCGGAGGCCCGCTTCAGAGCGTCGATCATGATCAACTGCTCCATGATCCACTGGTTGATGGGAGCCGTGTGGCTCTGCATCACGAAGCAGTCCGCCCCCCGGGCGGAATCCAGGAAGCGGACGTAGATCTCGCCATTGGCGAATTCGAAGGCCTTGGTCGGGACGAGCTCGGTGCCCAGCGCCGCGGCCACCTCCTTCGCCAGTTCAGGGTGGGCACGGCCGGAGAAGAGCTTCAGCTTCTTCTCACCCGACGTCGTGATCCCGCTCACTGCACCGTCTCCTCGCGTTGCTGCCGCATGGTCCCGCCGCGCCGCACCCCGGCGGCGGCAGCCGCCCGGACCGGTGGTCGACGAGGAATTGGGTACGCCGCAAGGGGGGCTACAGCCCCGCGGCGCACGTATGTACACCAGGTTACGCGCCCGCTCGCGAAGCGCCCTGGCCGGGACCTGTGCGGCTCACCACGTAAGACGGCCCGAGGGGCGGGTCAGACCTCCTCCGCCTCGCCCTCGGACGCGGCGAGCGCGGCCTCGGCAGCAGCGGCGGAAGCAGTGCCGGGGCGCTTGCGCGCCACCCAGCCCTCGATGTTGCGCTGCTGCGCGCGGTTCACGCCGAGCGCGCCCGGGGGCACGTCCTTGGTGATCACCGAGCCCGCACCGGTGTACGCGCCATCACCGATGGTGACCGGGGCGACCAGCATGTTGTCGGTGCCGATCCGGGCGTGCGCGCCGATCACGGTGGGGTTCTTGTTCACCCCGTCCCAGTTGGCGGTCACGCAGGCGGCGCCCACGTTGGCGCCCTCGCCGATGGTGGCGTCGCCCATGTAGGACAGGTGCGGCACCTTGGCGCCGGCGCCGATGCTCGACTTCTTCACCTCGACGAAGGTGCCGATCTTGCCCTTGGCGCCGAGCGCCACCCCGCCGCGCAGGTAGGCGAACGGGCCCACCGAGGCGCCCGCGCCGATCTCGGCCCGCTCGACCACCGCGTTGCTCACCGTGGCGCCGGCCCCGACCACCGCGTCGGTCAGCGTGGAGTGCGGGCCGACCTGGCAGCCCTCGCCCAGGTGGGTGGCGCCGAGCAGCTGGGTGCCGGGCAGCACCACCGCGTCCTGCTCGTAGCTGACCTGCACGTCCAGCCAGGTGCTGGCCGGGTCGACCACGGTCACCCCGGCCCGCATCGCGGCGTCCAGCAGGCGGTCGTTGAGCAGCCGGCGGGCCTCGGCCAGCTGGACCCGGTCGTTGATGCCGAGGATCTCGCGGTGGTCGTCGGCCACCAGCGCGCCCACCCGGTGCCCGGCGTCGCCCAGGATCCGCAGGGTGTCGGTCAGGTACTCCTCGCCCTGCGCGTTGTCGGTGCGCAGCTCGGCCAGCGCTCCGGCCAGCAGCTTGCCGTCGAAGGCGTAGACCCCGGAGTTGATCTCCGCGATCGCGTGCTGCTCGGCGGTGGCGTCCTTGTGCTCGACGATGCCGGCCACCGCGCCGTCGGCCTCGCGCAGGATCCGGCCGTAGCCGGTCGGGTCCGGCACCTGGGCGGTCAGCACCGTGACGCCGTTGCCGTCGGCGGCGTGCCGCTCGGCCAGCGCGCGCAGGGTGGCGGCCGACAGCAGCGGGGTGTCGCCGTAGGTGACGATCACGGTGCCGTCCGGCACCGCCCCCTCGGCGGCCAGCGCCTCCAGCGCCACCCGGGCGGCGTGGCCGGTGCCGCGCTGCTCGTCCTGCACCACCGGGCGGACCGCGGGGTGCTCGGTGCCCAGGTGCTCGGCCACCAGCTCCCTGCGGTGCCCGATCACCACCACCAGCTGCTGCGGCGTCAACTCCTCGGCGGCGCTCACCACGTGGCCCAGCAGAGTGCGGCCACAGATCGGGTGGAGCACCTTGGGCAGCGCCCTGGACTTCATCCGGGTGCCCTCACCGGCGGCGAGCACGATGACGGCGGCGAGGGGATTGGCGCTCACGCGGAGGCTCCTTGGGGGGACCGGAGGACGGGGCGGGCCTGCTGAACCGCATCGAACACCGCGTGGCGGGGCATCGATCGGGCCCGGGAATGACCAGTCCAGAGAATAACCGCGCGAGATGAACCGATTCGCACACCTTCGCACGCGGCCGGGGCGTCGGGCCCCGGCCGCGTGGAGTGCTCCGCCGGTTGGATTCGAACCAACACTGCAAGGCTTCAAAGGCCTGCGGGCTGCCGATTACCCCACGGCGGATGGCTGCTCAGACCATACCGGAGTCCTCCCCCACCTGGGTATCGCCTCCGATCCCCAGGGTGACGACCCGCAGCGCGGGCCGTCGGCACGTGCTTCCCTTGGCGGGCCGAGGAACTTACGATGCCGTAGGTTACGCACACGTAGGCACCGCTCCTTTTTCTCCCAAGGGGACACAGCCCATGACCATCCAGGCCGACCAGCCGCCGGCGAGCTCCGCCGAACGGCCCGCCTCCCAGATCTCCGCGACGATGGGCGGTGAGAAGCAGGGCCTGGCCGAGCGGATCGCCCTCGGCCTCTTCATCGCCGTCCCCTTCCTCGCCCTGCTGGCCGCGGCGCCGGTGGCCTGGGGCTGGGGCCTCGGCTGGCGCGACCTCGCGATCGCGACGGTCATGTACTTCGTCAGCTGCCACGGCGTCACCGTCGGCTTCCACCGCTTCTTCACCCACCGTTCCTTCAAGACCGGCCGGGTCCTCAAGATCGCCATGGCGGTGGCCGGCAGCCTGGCCGTCGAGGGCCCGGTGGTGCGCTGGGTGGCCGACCACCGCAAGCACCACAAGTTCTCCGACCAGGAGGGCGACCCGCACTCGCCCTGGCGCTACGGCGAGACCGTGCCGGCGCTGCTCAAGGGCCTGTGGTGGGCGCACATGGGCTGGCTCTTCGACTCCGAGCAGACCCCGCAGCACATCTACGCGCCCGACCTGGTGAAGGACCGCGACATCCGCACCGTCTCGCGGCTCTTCTGGCTCTGGACCACCATCTCGATGCTGCTGCCGCCGCTCTTCGGCGGGCTGCTCAGCTGGTCCTGGCAGGGTGCGCTGACCGCCTTCTTCTGGGGCTCGCTGGTCCGGGTGGCGTTGCTGCACCACGTGACCTGGTCGATCAACTCGATCTGCCACGCGATCGGCGAGCGCCCCTTCAAGTCGCGGGACCGCTCCGGCAACGTCTGGTGGCTCGCGGTGCTCTCCTGCGGCGAGTCCTGGCACAACCTGCACCACGCCGACCCGACCTCGGCCCGGCACGGCGTGCTGCGCGGCCAGGTGGACTCCTCGGCGCGGCTGATCCGCTGGTTCGAGCAGTTCGGCTGGGCCCGGGACGTCCGCTGGCCCACCGCGGGGCGCATCGACGCCCGGCGCGCGGCATGACCCGTCGCCTACCGCATGATGGAGGGGTGAACGGGAGCAACGGGGTCAGCGCGGAGAGCACGGAGAGCACGGACGGTCATCGGCCGGCCGCCCGCACGGGCGGCGGCCGGGCCGGGCGGGTCCGGATGACCGGCAAGCAGCGGCGCGAACAGCTGCTGGAGATCGGCCGCGCCGTCTTCGCCGAGCGCGGCTACGACGGGACCTCGGTGGAGGAGATCGCCGAGCGGGCGGGCGTCTCCAAGCCGGTGGTCTACGAGCACTTCGGCGGCAAGGAGGGGCTCTACGCGGTGGTGGTGGACCGCGAGATGCAGCTGCTGCTCGACATGGTCACCGGCGCGCTGACCGGCGGGCACTCCCGGGAGCTGCTGGAGCAGGCCGCCTTCGCGCTGATGGACTACATCGACACCTCCACCGACGGCTTCAAGATCCTGGTCCGGGACTCGCCGGTGGCCCAGTCGACCGGCAGCTTCGCCTCGCTGATCAGCGACATCGCCACCCAGGTCGAGGACATCCTGGGCCTGGAGTTCAAGGCCCGCGGCTTCGACGCACGGCTGGCGCCGATGTACTCCCAGATGCTGGTCGGCATGGTGGCGCTGACCGGGCAGTGGTGGCTGGAGGTGCGCAAGCCACAGAAGGCCGAGGTGGCCGCGCACCTGGTCAACCTGGCCTGGCACGGCCTGGAGGGGATGGAGCGGCACCCCAAGCTGGTCGGCGAGCGGCAGAACTGAGCGGACCGCGCCGCCTCGTGCAGAGCCACGAGAACGGGGCCTGTCCGCCCGGGGTTTTCTCGATGTCAAGAGGCTTCATATCGACAGAACCCCCGATACACTGATCCACATGGAGGACGAGGTCGACCGGCTGGTCGCAGCATGGCGCCGCGAGCGCCCCGACCTCGACGTGCAGCCGCTCCAGGTGCTCAGCCGGGTCAGCCGGCTCGCCCGCCACCTGGACCGGGCCCGCCGCGCCGCCTTCGCCGAGCACGGCCTGGAGCCCTGGGAGTTCGACGTGCTGACGGCGCTTCGCCGGGCCGGCCGCCCCTACCAGCTCTCCCCCGGCCAGCTGCTCACCCAGACCCTGGTGACCTCGGGGACCATGACCAACCGGATCGACCGCCTGGCCGGCAAGGACCTGGTGCAGCGGCTGCCCGACCCGGACGACCGGCGCGGGGTGCTGGTGCGGCTCACCGAGTCCGGGCAGGAGAAGGCCGACCAGGCGCTGGCCGGGCTGCTCGCGCACGAGCGGGAGCTGCTGGCCGAGCTCAGCGGCGATCAGCAGGGCGAGCTGGCGGCGCTGCTGCGGCAGTTGGTCGCACCGTTCGACAACATCCCGGGCTGAACCGCGCCCACCGCGGCACTCTGGCCGAAAACCGCTCCTGCAGGCGGGTCACCGCCCACCCGCTCGGCCTACCCGTCGGTGGTACGCACCGTCGGTGGTACGCGCACCGTCGGCGGCTCACCGCATCAGTGGCGGCTCACACCGTGGGTGCGCCGGCCGGCTCGGCCGGGCCGACCCCGGCCCGGCGGGCCAGCGCGACGGCCGCAAGGGTGGAGTGCACGCCCAGCTTGCCCAGCACGTTCTGCATGTGGGTGCGGACGGTGTGCGGGGAGAGGTAGAGCCGCTCGGCCACCGCCTGCCGCCCCAGCCCCGCCACCATGCAGCGCAGCACCTGCTTCTCCCGCGGGGTGAGCGACTCGACCAGCCGCTCGCTCTCGGTGCGGTCCCGGCGGGCCGTGGTCAGCTCCCGCACCACGCCGGTGAGCAGCGCCGGCGGCAGGTGCGTCTCGCCGCGCAGCACCCCGCGCAGCACGGTCAGCAGCCGGGTCAGCGAGCTCTCCTTGGCCACCCAGCCCGCCGCGCCCGCGTAGAGCGCGCGCACCGCCCGGCGCGGGTCCTCCTCGGCGGCCAGCACCACCGCGCGCAGGCCCGGGTAGGTGTGGCAGGCCCGGCCCAGCAGGGCGATCCCGTCCACCGGGCGGCGCGCCGCGGTGGCGGCGGCGCTCTGCGGCGGCCCCGCCAGCACCGTCGGGGGGCCGAGGACGCCGGGCGCGGGCAGCGTCGCCGGGCCGGCGGACGGCACCGG
>NZ_JBNQTI010000257.1:0-8303 GCF_050325825.1 Kitasatospora sp. LaBMicrA B282 | reverse complement strand
AAGCTCGCCGCGGCGCGGCGCCTGCCGGCCGGCGACGGCTACTGCCTGGTGGTCACGGTGGACCGGCCCGCACCGCAGAGCGTGATCGGGTTCGACGTGGACGGCTGCGCCGGGTTCGTCCGGTGCGCGGCCGGCCGGCCCGAGGTGCTGCTGGTCGCCAAGGCCGGCGCGGCCGGGCGGCTGCGCGCGGCCGCCGCCGACCCGGACGGACCGGCTGCGCTGCTGGCGGCCGTGCTGCCGTGGACGGCCGGTGCCCGGGTGCTGGCGCGGACCGCCGCCGACTGGGGTCAGGACCCCTACGCCGCCGGGGCGTTCACCGCCCCGCTGGTCGGCCGCCCGGCCGCCGCCGACTGGGCCGCGCCGCTGGCCGGCACCCTCTTCTTCGCCGGTGAGGCGACCGTGTCGGGCAGCGAACTCCCCTGGGTCCAAGGTGCCTTGGCCAGTGGCGAGCGGGCTGCCGAGGAACTGCTCGAAGCGATGGCGAACAGATGAACCGGATGGACCCGATGGACCCGACGACCCGGCCGGGCGCGGCACCGCCGCACCACGGCTGGTACCTGCTGGCCTTCGACAGTGAACTGACCGAGGAGATCACCCCGTTGGCGATCGGCGGCCACCGCCTGATCGCGGTCCGGGAGGACGACCGGATCCGGGTGCTGGACGCCGACTGCCCGCACCGCGGCGCCCACCTGGGCCACGGCGCCCGGCGTGAGGGCGACTGCCTGGTCTGCCCGTTCCACGGCAAGCGGATCGCGCTCGGCGACCGCAGCCGGACCTGGTCGGTGCGCGAGCACCCGGTGCTGCGCTGGGGCGAGGCCGTCTTCGCCCGGCTCGGCGACCACCCGGACGGCGACCGCGGCTTCGAGCGGGCGGTCAAGGCCTGGGCGCAGGAGTTCCCGCTGGTCAAGGCGGTCACCCTGCCGGTCGCGGTGGCGCCCGAGTACGTGGTGGAGAACGCCTTCGACCCCGACCACTTCAAGGCCGTGCACGGCGTGCCGGGCACCCGGGGGATGGCGGCTCGCCCCGGCGACGCCGGCGAGCTGGTGATCGAGGGGGAGTTCCTGATGCAGACCTCGCCCTGGCAGGACGCCCGCCGGCTGGAGGAGGTGCGCTGGGAGGCGGTGCGCACCGGGAAGGTCCGCTGGGACTTCAAACCGCGCTTCCACGCCCGGGCGTTCAGCCCCGCCGTGGTGGTCACCGAGTTCGGTCCGGCGCACGAGATGCAGGTGATCGTCACCGGCTCGGTGCCGACTGCGGACGGCGGCTGCCTGGCCCGGGTGGCGATCGGGGTGCGCGCCGCGCAGCGGGCGGCGCTGCCGGCGCTGATCGCCGGCAGCGAGAAGGCGCTCGGCGAGGACAAGGTGGTCTGGGAGCACCTGAACCCGTACGCCCGACCGCGCTACGACGCCCGGGACGCGCCGGTGCTGGCCTTCCGGGCGTTCTGCGCGGACTTCGCGGCGGCGGCCACCGCGGCGGCCGTCGAGGCCGTGGACGCTGCGGAGGTGACCCGGTGACCGAACTGCACCTGACCGAGACCGGCCACGGCGAGCCGGTCCTCTGGCTGCACGGCTACACCATGGACTCCAGCACCTGGCACCCGCTCTGGGACCGGCTGCCCGGCTGGCGCCACCTCGGCGTGGACCTGCCCGGCCACGGCGGCTCGCCCGCCCTGCGGCCCGGCCTCACCCTGCCGGAACTGGCCGACCAGTTGGCCGAGGTGCTCCGGGCCAGCGGCGCCCGCCGGGTGGTCGCGCTCTCCTTCGGTTCCATGTCGGCGATCCAACTCGCCTTCCAGGAGCCGGACCTGGTCGACCGCCTGGTGCTGGCCGCGCCCACCCTGGCGGGCACCGCCAACGAGGCGGCGGCCAAGCGGCGCTACCAGCAGCTGGCCATGCTGTACCGGCTGACCGGCGGAGCGAGCGAGCAACTGGCCGACCTGTGGCTGCAGTCGCCGCCCGACATCTTCAAGGGCACCGAGCGGCACCCCGAGCTGCGCGCGGCGCTTCGCGCGGTGGTGGCCCGGCACGGCTGGGCCGAGCTGGGCAACGGGGCGATGGACCGGCTGACCGCCGACCGGCACACCGCGGACCAGCTGCGCCGGATCTCCGCCCGCACCCTGGTGGTGGTCGGGGACCAGGACATGCCCGCCTTCGTCCGCAACGGCGAGCTGCTGTGCGCGACGGTGCCGGACTGCCGGCTGCTGACCGTGGCCGACGCCGGGCACCTGCCGTTGCTGGAGCGCCCGGACGCGGTGGCGGCGGCGATCGCCGAGCACCTGCGCTGAATCCCCCCGGAACACCACGCGGCCCGCCCGAGAAGCGATTCTCGGGCGGGCCGCATGGCGTTCGGCTGCGGTGCGGATCAGGCGGTGCGGATCAGGTGACCCGCACCGGCCGGACCTCCACCAGGTCGCCGGCGGCGGCCGGCATCCGCCGGGCCCAGTCGACCGCCTCCTGCTCCGACCCGACGTCGATCACCCAGACCCCGCCGAGGTGCTCGTGCCCCTCGCGGTACGGTCCGTCCGAGACCGGGTCCACGGCGGCGGCGTTCCCGGCGGCGTCATCCCCGGGGACGACCAGTCGCGCGGTGGCGCCGCGGGCGAGCCCGCCGCCGTACAGCACCTTGACCCCGGCCTGGTACATCTCGCGCCCGAACCGGGCGTGCGCCGCGTCGAGCTCGGCTTCCTGCTCGTCGCTGAGCGCGTCCCAGACGCGCTCGTCGCCGTGGATGAGCAGCAGGTACTCCATGTCAGTTCCCTTCTCCGGCGGGCCGGCGCGGCCCGCGCTCGCAGCGGCGGACCTCGACCCGGCCCGCCGGGCCGATCGGCATCCGCGCCGCCCAGCCCAGTGCCTCCTGTTCGGAGGGCACCTCGACGACCCACAGCCCGCCGAGCTCCAGGACGCCCTCGCCGGCGCGCTCCTCGCCCTCGGCGACCGTCGGGCGGCCCAGCCGGGCCCCGTAGACGATCTCGACTCCGGCCGCCACCAGCGCGCGGGCGAACTCGCGGTTGGCGGTGAAGCGCTCCTCGCGCTCCTCGGCGGTCATGGCGTCCCAGTCGGTCTCCTGACCGAACATCAGCAGTGCGAACTGCATGGCGGTTCCCCTCCGTGGGCCCGGTCGATCACATCTGGCGGTGTGCCAGGCGGGCGAAGAGCCCGTCCTGGTCGGCGAGCAGCTCCTCGTAGCGGCCCTGCTGGACCACTCGGCCCTGGTCCATGACGATGATCCGATCGGCCTCGGCGACGGTGGAGAGCCGGTGCGCGATCACCACCCGGGTGGCGTTCAGCCGCCGGGTGCTCTCGGTGACCAGCCGCTGGGTCGGGTTGTCCAGCGCGCTGGTGGCCTCGTCGAAGAAGACGATCCGGGGGCGGGAGACCAGCGCCCGGGCGATCATCAGCCGCTGGCGCTGCCCGCCGCTGAGCGTGCTGGTGCCCTCGGAGAGCACGGTGTTCATGCCCATCGGCATGGCCGCGATGTCGGTGTGGATGCCGGCCATCTCGGCCGCGGCCCAGGCGTCGTCCAGCGTGTGGTTGGTGCTGCCGACGATGTTGGCCTTGATGTCGCCGGCCAGCAGCGCCCCGTGCTGGAGCACCACGCCGCACTGCCGGCGCACCGCGGAGATCTCCAACTCGGCCAGGTCCTGGCCGTCGTAGAGCACGGTGCCGCTCTCCGGACGCTCGAAGCCGAGCAGCAGCCGCAGCACGGTGGACTTGCCGCTGCCGGAGGGACCGACGATGGCGACGAACTCACCGGGGGCGATGCCGAGCGTGACGTCCTGGAGCGCGGCCGGGCCGTCCTCGCCGTAGCGGAAGGTGACGTGGCTCAGGCCCAGGCGTCCGGACAGGTCGCCGGGGTCCGCCTTGCTGTCGTCGACCTCGGGCTTCTCCTCCAGGATCGGCCGCAGCCGCTCCAGCATCGGCACCACGCCCATCGCGGTGACCGCCGCCGAGGTGAACTGCAGGCTGGAGGCGATCAGCAGGTTGAAGGCGGTGAAGAAGGAGAGGAAGACCGAGATCGGCACCCGGCTGTGCATCGGGCCGGCGATCACGCCGAAGATGACCACCGAACAGACCAGCGGGAAGCCGGCGTTGAAGGTGGTGACGGCGTTCTGCACCCGGCGCGAGGAGGCCGCGATGCCCCGGCCCCTGCTGAACTCCCCGGCCCACACCCCGAACACCCGGTCCTCGGCCGCGGTCACCCGCACCTTGGGCACCGCGGTGAGCAGCTGGAAGACCCGGGCGGACATCGCCTGCTCGTGCGCGTACAGCCGGCGCTGCCAGCGGATCTCCACCCGCCCGGCGAGCAGGCCGAAGCCGACGCCGACCAGGGTCAGTCCGGTGGCCAGGCCGGCCAGCGGCAGGTTGTAGAAGTAGACCAGGACCAGGTTGGCCAGGCCGGTCAGCATGCCCAGGGTCGCGGTGGTCATCATCCCCGACAGGGTCTCCTGCGCGGCGCTGACCCCGAGCACCGTGGTGCCGAGCTCGCCGGTGGAGTAGCCGGAGAAGAACGAGGCGGGCAGCGAGAGCAGCCGGGTCCAGACCCCCACCTGCATGGCGGAGGTGGAGCGGCTCTCGATCCGCAGCACCGCGATGTTCTGCACCACCGAGAGCGCGGCCACCGCCATCGCCGAGCCGATCACCACCAGCGAGCCCTCGGTGATCAGGCTGCGCTCGGCGTGCGTCACGAAGGTGCCGAGCACCTCGCCGGTCATCACCGGCACCAGCAGGCCGACCACCGCGACCAGGGTGGCCATCAGTGCGAACATCCACAGGTCGCGGCGGTTGTTGCGGATCCCGAACCGCAGCAGCCCGGCCACCGTGCGCACGGTCGCGGGCAGCGGCCGGTAGAGCATGGTGGCCTTGTTCTGCAGCTCGGCGGCGACCTTCGGGGTGACCGGCGTGACGGTGCCGTTCTCGGCCAGCACGTAGCGCCCGCCCATCGGCAGCAGCGCGACCGCACCGCCGCCCTTGCGGTAGCCGATCATCGGGCCGAGGTCCTGGCGCCACCAGCGGCCGTCCAGCCGCACCGCGCGGGTGCGCACGCCGGAGGCCAGGGCGATCGCCTGCAGCTCGTCCAGGTGGCGGTCGTGGCCGTTGCCGGCGACCGGGGCCTTCATGGTGAAGCCCTGGTGCCCGGCGACCAGCCGGGCGGCCGCCAGGGTCGGCGGGTCGGCGGCCGCGTCGCCGATCCGCAGCCGGGCCGAGGTGTCGCGCAGCACGGTGTCGAAGCCCTTGGCGGAGTGCGCCAGGGTGCCGGCGTCGCGCTCCTGACGGGCGGCGATCTGCTCGGTCTCGGCGGCTTGGCGGGCCGCCACCCGCTCGTCCACGGTGTAGAGCAGCCGCCGGCAGTGCTCGTGCAGCAGCTGCCACAGCTCGCCCCGGTCGAGCAGTTCGCGCGGCGCCCGGGCCCGGACGGTGGCGGCGGAGGTGGCCACCAGCCAGTCCTGCTCGGTCAGGCAGACCTCGGCGCCGGCGGTGAGCTCGCCGGCCGTGCCCTCGGGCAGTTCGACGCCGCCCTCCTCGACCCGCACCCACTGCAGCCCGTCCACCGAGCGCAGCGCCTGGCCCTTCTTGAGCACGGTCGGCTCGGCGGGCGCCAGCGGGGTGAAGTCGCGCGGCGGCCGGGTGTCGCGCAGCGCGTCGGCCAGTGCCGTGATGCCGCCGGCCAGGCCGCCGAGGAACTGCTCGACGGCCTGCAGCTGCTGCGCGCCGTCCAGCGCGCGCACGGCCGCGCCGGCGGCGGTGCCGCACTCGCCCTCGCGGGCCGACAGGCCCTGCACCCAGGCGGTGGGCAGCTGGGCGAGCTGGGCGCCGAGCACCGGGCGAGCCACGATGCCGTGCCGCGGGCCGTCGGGCGCCCCCGGCAGCACGGTGCCCGCCTCGATCCGGCACAGGAAGTGCCAACGCCCGCTGGGGGAGCGGTCGGTGAGCTGGACCGCGAACAGGTCGACCGCGCCGGCGAGCACCAGCAGCATCCGGTCGGGGTCGTCCAGCACCAGGTAGCGGTCGGCGTGCGGGTCGGCGGGTTCGGCCGCCGCGGTGAAGAACTCACCGAAGGACAGGGGGCGTTCGATGACGGCCGTCACAGCTCGTCCTCCTCCTCGCGGCGCGCCGACTCGATCAGCGCGGTGTAGTGCCCGCCGAGCGCCAACAGCTCGTCGTGGGTGCCTCGTTCGGCGATCCGTCCCTGGCGCAGCACGATGATCTCGTCGGCGTCCCGGACGGTGGAGAGGCGGTGCGCGATGATCAGGCAGGCGCAGCCGCGCCGCCGCAGGTTGTCCATGATCACCCGCTCGGTCTCCGGGTCGAGCGCGCTGGTCGCCTCGTCCAGCACCAGCAGGGTCGGCTGGGTGGCCAGTGCCCGGGCCAGCTCCAGGCGCTGGCGCTGGCCGCCGCTGAAGTTGCGCCCGCCCTCCAGGACCGGGCTGTGGATCCCGCCGGGGCGGGTCATCACGGTGTCGTAGACGGCGGCGTCGTGCAGCGCGGCGGTGACCGCCTCGTCCGGGACGTCGTCGTTCCACAGCGTCAGGTTGTCGCGCACCGTGCCCTCGAAGAGCGAGATGTCCTGGTCCACGTAGCCCACCGAGGCGGCCAGCACGGTGCGGGAGAGCTCCTCGCGCGGCCGGCCGTCCAGCAGGATCCGGCCCTGCTGCGGGGCGTAGAGGCCGGTCAGCAGCCGCCCGAGGGTGGACTTGCCGCTGCCGGAGCCGCCGACCACCGCGACCCGGCGGCCGGGCACCACGGTGAGGTCGAGGTCCTTGATCACCGGGTCGCCCAGCGGGCTGTAGCCGAAGCTGACGCCGCGGAACTCCAGGGCGCCGTCCAGCTTGGCGCCGGTTTCCGGCTCGGGGGCGGCGAAGCAGGTCGCCACCGGGTAGCGCTCCACGTCGTAGAGCCGCTTGATGTCGGCGGTGACGTCCTGCAGCCGGCCGCCGAGGTTGGTCAGCTGGGTGACCGGGCGGCTGAGCGCGGCCAGCAGGGTCTGGAACGAGACCAGCAGGCCCACGCTCATCGCGCCGTCCACCACCCGCTGCCCGCCGACCAGCAGGATCAGCCCGCTGTTGAGCGCGGCCAGCATCGGCGGCACCACGGTCAGCACGGCGCTGGGGATGCCCAGCTTCTGCTTGGCGGAGACCACCTTGGCCAGGAACCCGGCCCAGCGGCTGAAGGCGTCCGGCTCGGAGCCGGTGGCCTTGACGGTCTCGATCAGCGCGAGGGTGGTGAAGGTGGTCGCGGTGAGGTTGCCGCGGTCGGTGCGCAGCGCCGAGACGGCGTCGGTGCGGGCCCGGGCCACCGCCTGCAGCACCACCACGTTCAGCAGCGCCATGCCGACGCCGATCACTCCGAGCAGCACGTCGTAGCGGATCAGGATGGCCGCGTAGAAGAGCACCAGGCCCAGGTTGATCACGGTCAGCGCGAGGTCCCGGGAGAGGATCTCGGCGACCGCGTCGTTGCCGGCCACCCGCTTGGCCACCTCGGCCGGGCGGCGCTGCAGGTAGAAGTCGATCGGCAGCCGCAGCAGGTGGCGGAAGAACCGGGCCGAGCTGACCAGGCCCATCCGGATCTCCAGGCGCAGCAGGTAGTGCCGCTGCACCGAGGTCAGCACGAAGACCGCCACCGCGGTGGCCGACATCGCGGCCAGCAGCGGCAGCAGGTCGGCGCCGCTGCCGCCGGACAGCACCCGGTCGATGAAGACGCGGGTGTAGGCCGGGGTGGCGATGCCGGGGACCACCAGCAGCAGGCTGGCCAGCAGCACCAGCGGCATGGCCCGCCCGGTGGGCAGCCGGCGTTCGAGCAGCGCCCGGCCGATCCCGCCCTTGTTGCCGCCGGGCCGGAAGTCGGGGCCCTTCTCGAAGGCGAGCACGATGCCGGTGAAGCCGGAGTCGAACTCCTCCCACTCCATCAGCCGCGGGCCGCTGGCCGGGTCGTTGACCGCCACCACCTTGCGGCCGTACCGGGTGCGGATGCCCTCGACCACCATGAAGTGCTGGAACGCCCAGAAGATGATCACCGGGCCGTCCAGGTCGGCCAGTTGGTCGGCCTCGGTCTGGTAGCCGCGGGCGGTCAGCCCGTAGGAGCGGGCGGCGGAGAGCACGCTGGAGGCGCGGGCGCCGTCGCGGGAGACCCCGCAGACGCCGCGCAGGTCCTCCAGCGGCACGTGCCGGCCGTGGTAGGCCAGGATCATGGCCAGGCTGGCGGCGCCGCACTCCACCGACTCCATCTGCAGCACGGTGGGGACGGCGTGCCGCCAGGCGCGCGGCAGCGCCGGGCGGCCGGGGCGACGGCGGCGGCGCGCGCGGGCCG
>NZ_JBNQTI010000256.1:0-8322 GCF_050325825.1 Kitasatospora sp. LaBMicrA B282 | reverse complement strand
CCGCCGCTGCCGGCGTGGCCCGCGCCGCCGCCGGTGCCGCCGCCCGTGCCGGTGCCCGGGGTGTGCCCGCCGCCGGTGCCGGTGTGGGTGCCCGCGCCGCCGGGGGTGTGGCCGCCCGGGGAGCCCGGGCCGGTGTGGGCCATCGCCGGCTGGCGCTGGGTGGCCGGGTCGTGGTGGTGCGCGCGGTCGGCGGCGCTGGGCTCGACCGGGATGGGGTCCTGGTGCGGGGTGCCGTCGGGGTGGACCATGGTGCCGTCGGGCTTGAGGATGGTGCCGTCGGGCAGCTTGACCGAGCCGTCCGGGAGCTTCTCCTTGTCCGTGCCGTCGAGGAAGGCGCCGGTGTCCCCGGTGTGCAGTTTGCTGAGTCCGCCCATCAGGTCGCCGGCCTTGACGACGGTGAACCCGACGGCCTTGCCGACGTAGGTCATCGGGTCGACGAACTCGCCGACCTTGCCGGCCGCACCCGCGATCTTCGCGGCGGTGCCGGCCTTGCCCGCGTCGGCGGCGTCGCCCGCGTCGGAGGCGATGGTGCCCGCCTTGCCGATCTTGAGCAGGGTGCCGGAGCCGAGGGTGAGGCCGTTGAAGACGACGGTGCCCAGGGCCCGCGACGGGTCCTTGCCCCACTCGTCCCAGGCGACCATGGACTTGAGGAAGCCGCGGAAGGCGGCCTTCTGGCGGTCCTCGCCGGGGTCGGGCGTGGGACCGAAGATCTGGTTCATGGCCCACTCGTAGGGCCAGATCGTGTAGTCACCGAGGCCGCCGACGATGTCGCCGATGTTGCCCCAGGTCTTGGTGAAGGTCCCCCAGTCGAAGACGTTCACCATGTGGAACAGACCGGTGACGGTGCCCCAGACGCCGTCCACGAAGAAGCCCTTGAGCAGGCTGCCCACGTGGTCGGTGGTCCAGTGCCAGGCGGCCTCCAGACCGGTGTACTTGCGCGGGTCGACGTTGCCCCAGGGGGTCTGGTCGGCGCCGGCGGCCTGGTTGGTGTCGAAGCCGTACATGCCCGGCTTGTGCGAGCCGTCGTCCACCACGAAGTGGGTGCCGTTGACCAGGGCGGTGATCTTGTTGGCCGCGGTCCGCTCGGCCTCCTGGAACTGGCCCCAGATCCGGCCCACCTGGTGGATCAGGTTGGCGTTGGTGTCGACCTTGTGCTGGTCCTGCTGCCAGTTCTTGTCGTTCTGGACGGAGGCGTGGAAGCTCACCGCCTGCGCCTTCAGCTGGTCCATCTGGGAGACCAGCGGGCGCGCCGCGCCGGCGAAGTCGGAGAGCGCGGCACTGGCCGCCTCCAGCTTCTTGGCGAAGGCGTCGGCGTTGTCGCGCACCGGTGCGGTGGTGGCGAAGAGCTGGTCGGCCTCGGGAGCGGTGTAGCAGGCGGAGAGGCCCTGGAAGGTGGTGTGCACGTCGCCGCCGGTGGTCCGGATGGCGGCGGCGTTCTTCTTCAGGGCGCCCGCGTCCTTCTCCAACTGGTCCAGGTCGCCGGTGAAGACGGGGATCGCGTCGGGATTGATCACTTGCCCGGCCCGCCCTTCCCGGTCAGGTCGGGCAGTTGCGGCGCCTGCTGGGCGGAGCTCTGCGCGTCCGCGGCCATCTGGAGGTCACCGGCGATGTACGCCTGGGTGGCCTTGACCGTCGCGTTGATGCACTCGGCCGAGCGGGCGGGCAGGTACGCCAGGTCCTTCTGCGTGTCGTTGACGAACTCGGACAGCGCCGCGCCCACCGGGCCGGCCGACCCGCTCTTCGGGGTGCCGCCCGGCTGCATGGTGCCCGCGTGCCCGGCCGCGCTCACCATCGCGTTGAAGTAGTCGGTGAACTCACCCTGGAAATCACCCGCCTTGCCGGCGGTGTTGTTGAGCACCCCGCGCACCGCGTCGACCTGGATGTCCCAACCCGTCATCGTTCTCTCCCCCGTTCCTGGCTCCGCAGACCGCCGTGCCCGAGAGCGCTCAGGCCTGAGCAGGCCTGCCCGGACCCGCTCAGGCCTGCCCGGATCTGCCCGGACCTGCTCAGGCCCGGCCGCCCGACCGCCGCGCGGGCGTCGGGTGGCCGGGCCGGCGGCGTCAGCCGATCGCGTCGACCGCGGACTTGGCCTTCGACAGCGTCTGCTGGGCGGTGGTGTCGTTCTTCGACAGTGTGGTGCGGACCAGGTTGATGATCGTCCGGACCTCGGTGGCCGCCTTGTTCCAGCGGACCTCCTTGTCGTGGTACTGGTCCGACACGCCGTCGGCCTGGAAGTCGGCCATGGCGGCCTTGACCGCCTGGTCGCGCTGGTTGATCAGGGTCTCCAGCTGCGAGGCCACGCCCTGGAGGTTGGTCTGCGCCTCGCTGGAGGCGGCGGTGTCGAAGCTGCGCCGGTCGGCGTTACCCATGGTCGATTCCCCCGTTCCGTCAGCGACCCGAGAAGCGGGCCGCGTCGAAGTTCGCGGCGCCCATGGTCGAGCGCGCGGTGTCCGACATCTCCGTGTCACCGGTCACGAACGAGTCGTTCATGCCGGACTGGCCGCCCAGGATCGCGTTCAGCGCGCTGTCCAGGTCGGCGGTGATCTGGTCCGACTGGGACTTGAAGCTGTCGAACGCGGCCTTGCCGGCGCCGTTGAACTTGCCCTCCAGCGGCTGCGCCGCTGCGATCAGCTGCTTGATCAGGGTGCCGAGGTCACCGCTGGAGCCCTGGGTCGCCTTGATCAGGGTCGACAGCGTCTGGCTGCCCATGTCGAACTTCATGCACTCGTCCCCCGTCGGACTAGGAGCTCACGGATCGTCAAGTGGTCGCCGTGGCGGCCGCCCGCAGTGGCCGGCGCCCGGTTCGAACCCATGATCCATTCTGGCGGGTCGGACTGACAACTCGCCGGCCTGGGGAGATCCCGTTGCGAAATCGCGACCGTTCCGGGGACTGTTCACAGGAGTGTCCCGGTTGGGCAACAGCGGTCAGCGGGCGTAGTTCAGTGGACCCAGCTCAGCGGGCCCAGTTCAGCGGGCGCGGTTCAGCAGGCGCAGGAGATGCCGGAGCGCGGGGCGGTCAGGTCGTCGATCGCGCGCTGCTCGGTGCCGTGCTCGGTCTCGAAGGCGAAGCCCTCGCGCACCCAGTACTCGAAGCCGCCGAGCATCTCCTTGACCCGGTAGCCGAGCCGGGCGAAGGCGAGTGCGGCGCGGGTGGCACCGTTGCAGCCGGGGCCCCAGCAGTAGGTGACGACCACGGTGTCCCGGTCGATCAGCTGCGGCGCCAGCTCGGCGATCCGGCCGGTCGGCAGGTGCAGCGCACCGGGGATGTGGCCCTGGGCCCAGGACGCGTCGCTGCGGGAGTCGACGACCACCAGGTTCGGGACGCCGGCCAGCAGGTCGGCCCGCACGTCCGAGACGTCGGCCTCGAAGGCGAGCCGGGCGCTGAAGTGCGCGGCGGCGACGGCCGGGTCGGCGGCGGGGACGCCGAGGACGGCGCTGTCGATGGCGGGGGTGCTGGTCATGGCGGTGCTCCTCGGGGCTCGGGATGCGGTCGCCGCGTTCGGCGACGAGTCGATCCTCGCGTGGGGCACCCGGGGGCAACGAGTGGCGGCAACGCCTATGGTCGCCAAGATTCCGCCAGGCCCGCCCGGGGTGGGGCGGGCCTGGCGGTCGGGGCTCGATGCCCGCTTGGCTCGGGTCCTAGGCGAGCCAGCCCGGGAGGGTGTAGCGGCCGGTGTTGGTCGCGTGCCACCAGTGGTCGCCGTCGACCCAGTCGGCGATGCCCTTGAGGTAGCGGGCGGTCAGCGCGCCGGGCAGCTCGGCGAGGCAGGCGGCGGACTCCGCCTCGAAGCGGTGCATCACGTCGTTGTGGACGGTGATCGCCTTGTCGTACGCCTCCTCGGGCGGCAGCTGGTCGTGGTGCCCGATCACCGTGGGCAGGTTGACGTGCGGGCGCGGCGAGCGCAGCTCCTTGGTGTACGAGTACAGGTCGTTGACCAGGGTGGTCGCCAACGCGGCCAGCGCGATGACCTGTTGGACCTTGGAGTGGTCGTGCAGGTCGGCCGGGAAGGCGTAGCCGGCGACGGCGTCCACGATGCTCAGGCAGGGCCGGAAGCTGTTGTACTGACGGACCATCAGGTACTCGGAAAGGGGCGGCACCCGCTCGTCGATCGACCAGGAGGCCTCGGCGAGGTACCCGAGGTGCAGCCGGGCCAGGTCGTGGATCTCCCGGTCGCGGACCTGGTCGGCGCTGATCCGGTCGAACGACTCCATCGAGGACCGGTAGGCCCGGCAGGGTGCCTCGCTCTCCAGCTTGTCCTGCCACTGCTGCTCGTACGGGGCGATCGAGTGAGGGCGCTCCAGGGCGGAGTGGGCCATCAGCAGCCGGGCGCCCAGGCCGTGCGGGGAGCCGCCGTGGTCCTCGCAGTAGCAGTCGTCGACGGCGTTCTCCGCCACCATCAGCTGCCCCGCGGCCTCCAGGTGCTCCAGGCTCGCCGCGTCCGGATAGGTCAGGCACATGTAGCGGCCGGTGCCGAAGGAGTCGAACTGCTCCTCCCACTCCGGCGGGAAGAGGGCGATGTCGTCCACGGCCCAACGCTTGAGCCGACGGTCGAGCTCCTCGTAGACCGTGGGCTCCGGCTCGGCGACCGGGTGCCAGTACAGGCCCGGGATCGGTCGCACCGGCTGGTCGCCCGGGCGCAGGTGGGCCCGGGCGGATCGGGTGCCGATCCCGGTCGGGCCGGTGGAGAGGGTCACGTTCATGCAGGATCCCCAGGAGTGTCGGCGGTCCGGGAGGACCGGGTGCATCACTCGGTCACGGTCGGTCGGGCACCAATCGGTCTAGCAGCGCGGCGAAGGGGCCGTCCAGCAAGGTCGGCGGGGCGCCCGGCGGGCGGTGCCAGGGCGTGGGTGTGGTGGGTGCGCCGGGGCGTGGCGGGAGGGGCGGCGGGGACGGGGAGCGGGCGGAGGCGCCCCTGATCGTCGGCGCTTTCGGGTCGGCCGGGTGCGGGACGGCGGTCAGCGCGGCTGCCTGGGGTGCGGCCGAAGTGTGAGCCGGGCGCGTGTTGCCGTTGTGCGCCCCCTGGGGCGGGTGGGCGCCCGGGGGTGAGGGGAACATGTGTTTCGGGTGCCCCGGGCGCTCGGGTGTCTCGGGAGTCTTCGGCTGGGGTGAGTGGTCGTCAGGTCGGTACGGTGGAGGCCGGCATCGGGCGAGGGGACGGGCATGCGGATCGGGGTACTGGCCCGGCGCAGCGGGGTGAGCGAGCGGTCGCTGCGTTACTACGAGGCCCAGGGGCTGCTGTGGTCCGAGCGGACGCCGGGCGGCCACCGCGAGTACGGCGAGTGGGCGGTCGACCGGGTCATCCGGATCCAGGCCCTCTACGCCGCCGGCCTGCACAGCAGGAAGATCGCCCAGCTGCTGCCCTGCATGAGCGACCCCGACGGCGCCCCGAGCGAGATCGCCACCCCGCGGCTGGTCGAGGAGCTGGTGGCGGAGCGTGACCGGATCGACCGGACGATCGCCGACCTGCTGCGTTCCCGCGAGGTGCTGGACGAGGTGATCGACGCCGCCTCGGTGGCGTCGCCGGCGACGGCGGCACCGGCATCGGCACAGGCAGAGGCACAGGCAGAGGCACCCGCGGCACCGGTGTCGGGCTGCCGGGAAAACGTGGCGACGGGGCCGGGAGCAGCCGACTAGGCTGCGCCGGTCCCGTATGTCGGCCGGAGAGGGCGCCATGTCGTCTGCCAGGATCGCGCTCGTCACCTGCACCCCCGGGCCGGGGGCCGCCGCGGACCCGGACCTGCCCGGGTTGCTGGCCGCCCTGGCCGCCACCGGCGCCGAGGCGGTCGCGGTGCGCTGGGACGACCCCGGGGCGGACTGGGCGGCCTTCGACCTCGCGGTGATCCGGTCCACCTGGGACTACGCCCGGCGGCCCGCGGAGTTCCTGGCCTGGGTCGACCGCTGCGGCGCCCTGACCCGGCTGGCCAACCCGCCGGCCGTGCTGCGCTGGAACGCCGACAAGCAGTACCTCGGCGAGCTGGCCGCCCGGGGCGTCCCGGTGGTCCCCACCCGCTACCTGCCGCCCGGGAGCCCGGCCGAGCTGCCCGCGGACCACGAGTACGTGATCAAGCCCACGACCGGTGCCGGGGCGCGGTTCGCCGCCCGCCACCTGCCGGCGGAGCGGGCGCAGGCGGTGCAGCACCTGGCGCAGCTGCACGCCGAGGGGCTGACCGCGATGGTGCAGCCCTACCTGCGGCGGATCGAGCGCAGCGGCGAGCGCTCCCTGGTCTTCGTGGCCGGTCGCTGCGTGCACGCGATCCGGAAGAACGGGGTGCTGGCCGCCGGCGCCCGGTTCGACGCCGAGAAGAACCCGCACCCCGGGGTCGTCCCGTGGACCCCGTCGCCGGCCGAACTGGCGGCCGGCGAGCGGGTGCTGGCCGCCGTTCCGGGGGCGCCGGAGCTGCTCTACGCCCGGGTGGACCTGGTCGAGGACGAGGACGGCGCGCCGCTGGTGATGGAGCTGGAGGCGATCGAGCCCTACCTGTTCCTGACCCTGCACCAGGAGTCGCTGCCGGTCTTCGCCCGGGCGATCGCCGCGGCTGCCTCTCGCGGTGAGTAATGTCCTGGTCATCCAGGGTCACCGGCAGAAGGTTCGCCCGGATCGGTGCCAAGCTGAGACCTTCCGCCCCTGGGGGCTGGGATCGTGCCTGGTCACAAGGGGGTTGGCGGCGGCCGCGGCGCGGGTTCGACGGCCCGGTGGGCGGATCGTCCGGGTCCGATTGAGTGGGCGTGGTGCCCGCTGGCTAGCATGTAGGCATCCCTCAGCTCGGCCGAAAGATGAATTGTGACTGTCAACGACGACGTGTTCACGGACTGGAAGAACCGCGAGGAGATCGCGGAGTCGATGATCCCGATCATCGGGAGGCTGCACCGTGAGCGGGACGTGACCGTCCTGCTGCACAGCCGCTCCCTGGTGAACAAGTCGGTGGTCAGCCTCCTCAAGACCCACCGGTTCGCCCGCCAGATCGACGGCGAGGAGCTCTCGGTCACCGAGACGCTGCCCTTCCTGGAGGCGCTCACCGCGCTGGACCTCGGCCCGTCCCAGATCGACATCGGCATGCTCGCCGCGACCTACAAGGGCGACTCCCGCGGCCTGTCGGTGGCGGAGTTCACCGCCGAGGCGGTCGTCGGGGCCACCGGTGAGAACAAGCTGGAGCGCCGCGAGGGCCGCGACGTCGTGCTGTACGGCTTCGGCCGGATCGGCCGCCTGCTGGCCCGCCTGCTGGTCGAGAAGGCCGGCTCGGGCAACGGCCTGCGGCTGCGCGCGATCGTGGTCCGCAAGGGCAAGGGCGAGGACCTGGTGAAGCGCGCCTCGCTGCTGCGGCGCGACTCGATCCACGGCCAGTTCCAGGGCACGATCACCGTCTGCGAGGACGAGAACAAGATCATCGCCAATGGCACCGAGATCCAGGTGATCTACTCCGACGACCCGGCCACGGTGGACTACACCGAGTACGGGATCAAGGATGCCATCCTGGTCGACAACACCGGCCGCTGGCGCGACCGCGAGGGCCTGTCGAAGCACCTGCGCCCCGGCATCTCCAAGGTGGTGCTGACCGCGCCGGGCAAGGGCGACGTCCCGAACATCGTGCACGGGGTCAACCACGACACGATCAAGCCGGACGAGCAGATCATCTCCTGCGCCTCCTGCACCACCAACGCGATCGTCCCGCCGCTGAAGGCGATGGCCGACGAGTACGGCGTGCTGCGCGGCCACGTGGAGACCGTCCACTCGTTCACCAACGACCAGAACCTGCTGGACAACTACCACGGCTCCGACCGCCGTGGCCGTTCGGCACCGCTGAACATGGTGATCACCGAGACCGGTGCCGCCTCCGCCGTCGCCAAGGCGCTGCCGGACCTCAACGCCAAGATCACCGGCAGCTCGATCCGGGTTCCGGTGCCGGACGTCTCGATCGCCATCCTCAACCTGCAGCTGGCCCGCGAGACCAGCCGCGAGGAGGTCCTGGACTACCTCCGCGACGTCTCGCTCACCTCGCCGCTGCGCCGCCAGATCGACTTCATCAGCGCCCCCGACGCGGTCTCCAGCGACTTCATCGGCTCGCGCCACGCCTCGATCGTCGACGCCGGCGCCACCAAGGTCGAGGGCGACAACGCGATCCTCTACCTGTGGTACGACAACGAGTTCGGCTACTCCTGCCAGGTAGTCCGGGTCGTCCAGTCCATCTCGGGCGTCGAGTACCCGACCTTCCCGGCCCCGGCCCTGGGTCGCTAGTCGGCCGCCCGCAGCCGGTCGCCGACCGGCCGCACTGCGCCACGCCGCACCACACCGCCGCCGGGCGGCCCCGCTCTCGGGGCCGCCC
>NZ_JBNQTI010000255.1:0-8329 GCF_050325825.1 Kitasatospora sp. LaBMicrA B282 | reverse complement strand
CCTCAAACGCGCCGAGCACGGCAACCCGCCCGGGCCCGACGCGCCAACGGTCCGGCTGGTCGCACCCACCAGAACCAGGCCAAAAAGCCAGAAAACACCCTAAATCACCAGTATTGGCCCTAGGGGCCCGCGCTGCGCGGCGCGCGGGGGTGACGCACGATCAGAGGCATGGACCTTCCCGTGCTGCCCCCGATCGCACCGATGCTGGCCAAGGCGGTGGGCGAGATCCCGCCCGGCATGCACTACGAGGCCAAGTGGGACGGCTTCCGGGCGATCGTCTTCCGGGACGGCGCGGAGGTGGAGCTGGCCAGCCGGACCGGCAAGTCGCTGGCCCGCTACTTCCCGGAGCTGCTGGACGCCTGCCGCGCCGAGCTGCCCGAGCGCTGCGTGCTGGACGGCGAGATCGTGCTGGCGCACGACGGCCGGCTGCACTTCGAGGAGTTGCAGGAGCGGATCCACCCGGCCGCCTCCCGGGTGCGCAGGCTGGCGGCCGAGCGTCCGGCCAGCCTGATCGCCTTCGACCTGCTGGCACTCGGCGACCGCGCGCTGCTGGAGGAGCCGCTGGCCGTCCGCCGGGCCGAGCTGACCGCGGCGCTGGCCGGCGCCGGCCCCTGGGTGCACCTGGCGCCGGCCACCACCGACCGGGAGCTGGCGACCGACTGGTTCACCCGGTTCGAGGGCGCCGGGCTGGACGGCATCATGGCCAAGCCGCTGGACCAGCCCTACCGGCCGGGGGTACGCTCGATGTTCAAGATCAAGCACGCCCGCACCGCCGACTGCGTGGTGGCCGGCTACCGGCTGCACAAGGACGGCGAAGGGGTCGGCTCGCTGCTGCTCGGGCTGTACGACGCGGCCGGGGTGCTCCAGCACGTCGGGGTCTGCGCCTCGTTCACCGCCGCCCGGCGCCGCGAGCTGACCGCCGAGCTGGCCCCGCTGCGGCTGGCGGAGGCCGCCGGGCACCCGTGGGCGGCCTGGACCGAGGAGAGCGCCCACGAGGCGGGCCGGATGCCCGGCGCACCCAGCCGCTGGAGCGGCGGCAAGGACGCGCAGTGGGTCGCGCTTCGCCCTGAACGGGTCTGCGAGGTCGCGTACGATCACATGGAAGGGACGCGGTTCCGGCACACCACCCGCCTCGTGCGCTGGCGCCCCGACCGCGCCCCGGAGAGCTGCGACTACGGCCAGCTGGAGGAACCGGTCGGCTACGACCTGGCGGAGCTGCTGGCCGGCGGCACAGCCGGCGGGCGCTGAGCCGCGGCGCCCTGCGGAGCCGAAAGGACAGCAGGTGAGGATCATGATCCTCTCACGGCACGAAGTTCGCGAGAGCCGACGGATCGAGTCCCGGCTGGTGGCTGAGGACCCGGTGCTGGCCCGCCGGTTCGACCAGTGGGGCCGCAGCCGCGACCGGGTGGCCGAGGCCGCCGCACTGGCCGCCGGCCGCGACCCGGCGCCCGACGCCGGCCACCCCGCCACCCGCCTGCGCCGCCTCTGGCACGAGGTCGTCCGCGGCCGGACCCTGCTGCCATGACCGCCCGCGCGGCCGCACCGCCCGCCGGGCTCCCGGGCCCCGGACCGCCGGCCCCTCGGGCTCCCGGGCCGAACCAGGACGCTCCGGGTCGCCCCACTCCTGCCCGCCCGGTCCCCCGATCGGCCGATCGAACGCACCCGATCGGCCTTGCCGCCCGGCGGAGCGCCCGGTTTGGCACCATCGTTTCAGGGGACACGCGAGGCCGAAGAGGTGAGTGCGGATGTCCAGCGACGCGATCGTGGTGTTGAAGCAGGAGCACAAGGAGCTGCTGCGGCTCTTCAAGGACTACCGCGCCCTCGACCCCGCCGCGTCCGCAGCCCGCGGCGACCTCGCGCTGCTCATCGTGCACGACCTCACGGTGCACTCCTACCTGGTCGACGAGGTGCTGTACCCCGAGGTCAGCGCGCTGCTGCGGGACCCGGCCCACGAGGCGCTGCGGGACTACCGGGACCACACGACGGTCGACCGGCTCTGCGAGTCGGTGGCGGCCCGGCCGGTGACCGACCCGGCCTTCCCCGGGCTGGTGGACAGCCTGCTGTCCGCCGCCACCCAGCAGATGAGCCAGGAGGAGCGCGAGTGGTTCCCGCAGCTGCGGGCCACGCTGCGCCGCAAGGACCTGCAGGACATCGGCACCCGGCTGCTCGCGGTGCGGGAGACCGCGCCGCGCCACCGGGCCGGTCCGGTTTCCGGCGCCCCGCAGGGGGCACCGGGCTAACAGGGGGGTCGCGACCCGGCACCGGGTCGAGGACCGAGGAGGCACCCGCCATGCGACTGACCGCCACCCCGGACGGCGCCACCGGAGGCATCGCCGCCCGCAACCTGCTCGACGAGCGCCTGCTGCACGAGCTGGAACAGCTCCACCGGACCCGGCACGAGACCTTCCTCTACGGGTCCGAGGAAGCCCTGCGGCACCACACCGAGCGCTCGACCGAGCTGGAGGCGGAGTACCTGCGCCGCTTCCCGAACCGCCTGGTGACCGCCGGCCGCACCCGCTCCGGGGCCCGTGCCCGGGAGACCGCCGCCCGGATCGAGGCCCACCCCCAGTGAGCGCCGGCAGCCGAGCCACCCGGGCCGGGGGAGGCACCATGAGCCTCGAGCACTCCCAACGGCGGCAGCGCGAGGTGCTGCGGCTCTACCACGAGGCGCTGGCCTCCTTCGGCCGCCGGGTGCAGGGGGTGGCCCGCAACCAGTGGCGGGCGCCGACCCCGTGCACCGACTGGACCGTGCACGACCTGGTCAACCACCTGACGGTCGAACAGCTCTGGGCACCGGAGCTGCTGCTCGGCGCGACCCTGGCCGAGGTGGGCGACCGGTTCGCCGGCGACCAGCTGGGCGCGGACCCCGCCGCCGCCTGGACCCGGGCGGCGAACGCGGCCTGGACCGGCTTCGGCGTGCCGGACGCGCTGGTGCTGACCGTGCACCTGTCCTACGGCGACCGCCCGGCGCTGGACTACTGCACCCAGCTGACCGTCGACCTCGCCGTGCACACCTGGGACCTGGCCCGCGCCACGGGTCAGGACACCCACCTGGCGCCGGAGCTGGTGGAGTTCGCGCTGCACGCCCTCGCTCCGTACGCCGACCGCCTGGTCGCCACCGGCCGGTTCGCCGCCCCCGTGCCCACCGCGCCGGGCGCCGACCCGCAGACCCGCCTGCTCGCCCTGGTCGGCCGGCACTCCGCCCCGCTCCCCCCGGTCGACCCGGAACTCGCCGGCTGAGCGAGCCTGCCGGCTGCTTCCTGGACACCCGCTGAACGTTCCCCGAACACCGCCCGGATGCCGCGTCGCCATCGGCTGACGCGGCATCAGCGTGCCGTCCGACGACGGGTCAATCCCAGGGAACGCCCCGGCCGCGAGGCGGGACACACCGTCGGATATCGTCCCGCTCTCGGACGCGATGCCCCCGTCCGGTCAGCCGACCGGGCGGGGGCGTCGCGTCCCACCTCCACAGCGCACCAACGTTCAGGGAGCAAGCCCAGTGCACCACCCCCTCCGCCGGACCCTTCCGGCACTGGCGGCCCTCGGCATAGCCGCGGCCGCCCCCCTGCTCACCGCAGGGCCCGCCGTGGCGCGCGACACCGGGTCCTGCGGGACCGCGACGGTCGCGTACTCGGTCGACAACGGCGCCCACTGGACCACCGCCGGCGAGATGGACAAGCCGTACGGGGTGATCCAGGTCAAGCTGGTCGGCAAGGTCACCAAGGGTTGCCCGTACGAGGTCTCGCTGGCCTCGTACAGCACCGAGGGCCCGACCTGGGCCACCTCGGGCACCCAGGCCTTCCTCGGCTGGGCCACCACCACGCTGTCGAGCAACACCCCCCAGGCGACGCTGGACGTCAGCGGCACCCTGCCGCCCTGCTTCGGCCAGATCGACCTGTACAACAACGGCAACAAGTTCGACGGGGTCAGCAACCCGCTGCCGCGCTACCCGGACGGCGTCTTCCCGAACAGCCTGATCAGCCACTGGAACGGCGGCTCGGCCTGCGCCCCGACGCCCACCCCGACCCCGACGCCGACCCAGACGCCCGTCACCCCGGGCAAGCCCAGCCCGTCGCCGAGCGGCAGCAAGACCGGCTCCCCCAGCCCGTCGCCGACCACCGGCACCCCCAGCCCCTCGGCGAGCAGCAGCAGGACGGGCACCCCGAGCCCCTCGGCCGGCACCGGCAAGTCGCCGTCGCCCAGCGCCTCCGCCACCACCCCGGCCGGCACCGCGGCGACCACGCCGGCCCCGGGCGCGACCGACTCCGCCGGTCCGGTCGGCTCCTCGACCGTGCAGCCGGCCTCCACCACCCCGACCGGCCTGGCCTTCACCGGCACCGACGGCAGCCAGCTGGTCACCTACGGCGTGGGCGGTGCGGTGCTGGTCGCCGCCGGCGCCGGTGCGGTGGTCCTCACCCGCCGCCGCAACGCGCACCGCTGACCCGCTCGACGGGTTGACGGTCCGCCGATCCGCACGCCCGTGGCACCGGCCGCTCCGGCCGGCGCCACGGGCGTCCGCGTCCGCCGCGGAGTAACAGCCGCCCGCGGGGCGTCACCGCGCCGCTAGTCGTGCGCCCGGCCACCGCCGCCGCGGATCTCCAGCCCGGCCAGCAGCGTGCCGGTGGCCGCGGCCACGGCGGCCACCGCCTGGTCGAAGACGGCGCGGTTGTGCGCGGCCGGGGCGCGGAACCCGGAGACCTTGCGGACGTACTGCAGCGCGGCCGCGTGGATGTCCTCCTCGGTGACCTCGGGCGACACGGGCGGACGGAGGGTCTTGATGCTTCGGCACATGCCTCCAGTCTGCTCCCGCCCACCGACAATGCATAGACATGCGGCAAGCCACATACAGCGTCGGCATTCTGGCGGCGTGTCAGACCCGTTCCGGCCGGCGGGCCGGGGCGAGCATGAGGGCATGCTGCTGGCCGAGCTCGCCCGGACCTCGCACGCGGTGGCCGCCACCTCGGCGCGGTCCCGGAAGACCACGCTGCTGGCCGAGCTGTTCCGGGCCACCGAGCCCGCCGACGCCCCGATCGTGATCACCTACCTGGCCGGGCGGCTGCCGCAGGGCCGGATCGGCGTGGGCTGGCGGGTGCTGGCCGAACCCGTGCCGCCCGCCGCCGCGCCCACCCTCACCGTGCGCCGGGTCGACGCGGCGCTCGACGCCGTGGCCGCGGTGCGCGGCACCGGCGCCCAGGCCGAGCGGCGCCGACTGCTGGCCGAACTGTTGGGGGACGCCACCGCCCCGGAGCAGGAGTTCCTGCTCCGGCTGCTCGGCGGCGAGGTCCGCCAGGGCGCGCTGGACGCGCTCGCCGTCGAGGCCCTGGCTGCGGCCGGCGGCGCCCCGGTCGCGCAGGTGCGCCGCGCGGTGATGCTCGGCGGCACGCTCGGCGCCGTGGCCGCGGCGCTGCTGGCCGACGGCCCGGCGGCGCTGGCCGACTTCCGGCTCACCGTCGGCCGCCCGGTGCTGCCGATGCTGGCGCACACCGCCACCGGCGTCGCGCAGGCGCTGGGCCGGCTCGGCCCGTGCGCGGTGGAGGAGAAGCTGGACGGGATCCGGATCCAGGTGCACCGCGACGGCCCGCTGGTGCGGATCTTCACCCGGACCCTGGAGGAGATCACCGACCGGCTGCCCGAGGTGGCCGCCGCCGTGCTGGCACTGCCGGCGGGCCGGGCGGTGCTGGACGGCGAGGTGATCGCGGTGGACCGCGACGGGCGCCCGCGCCCGTTCCAGGAGATCGCCGGGCGGGTCGGCTCCCGGCTGGACGTCCCCGGCGCCACCGAGGCGTTGCCGCTCTCCCCGGCCTTCTTCGACCTGCTCGCGGTGGACGACCGGGACCTGCTGGACCTGCCCGCCGCGGCCCGGCACGCCGAGCTGGCCCGCCTGGTGCCCGAGCACCTGCGGGTGCGCCGGCTGGTGGCGGCCGACCCCGGCGATCCGGCCACCGTCGCGGCCGCGGAGCAGTTCACCGCCGCGGCACTGGCCCGGGGCCAGCAGGGGGTGGTGGTCAAGGCGCTCGACTCCCCCTACACCGCGGGCCGGCGCGGCACCGCCTGGCTCAAGGTGAAGCCGGTGCACACCCTGGACCTGGTGGTGCTGGCCGCCGAGTGGGGCCACGGCCGCCGCACCGGGCGGCTGTCCAACCTGCACCTGGGCGCGCGCCGGCCGGACGGCTCGTTCGCCATGCTCGGCAAGACCTTCAAGGGGCTGACCGACGAACTGCTCGACTGGCAGACCGAACGCCTGCAGCAGCTCGCCGTGGAGCGGCCGGCCTGGGGCGTGCGGGTGCGGCCGGAACTGGTGGTGGAGATCGCCTTCGACGGGGTGCAGCGATCGCCGCGCTACCCGGCGGGCGTGACCCTGCGGTTCGCCCGGGTGCTGCGGTACCGGGAGGACAAGCCGGCCGCCGAGGCGGACACGGTCGAGGCGGTCCGGGCGCTGCTGCCCGCGGGTCCGGAAAATTGACGAGCGCCGCCGGAAATATCTGACTACTCAGCTACTGTTGACTCAGATGACAGTCCGCACCGCCCCTAGCAAAGGACCACCCACCATGTCCAAGATCGCTGTCTTCGGCGCCAACGGCACCATCGGAAGCACCGTCGTGCGCGAGGCCCTGAACCGGGGCCACCAGGTCACCGCCGTGGTGCGCAACCCCGCCAAGGTCACCGAGACGCACCCGAACCTCACCGTGACGCAGGGCGACGTGCTCGACCCGGCCTCGGTCGGCGCCGTGGCCGCCGGCCAGGACGTGCTGGTCAGCGCGGTCGGCGGCGGCGACGGCCCGGGCCACCTGGCCACGATCGAGCCCGCCGCCCGGGCCCTGGTCACCGGTCTGCGCACGCTCGGCGACGCCGCCCCGCGGCTGATCGCGGTCGGCGGCGCCGGTTCGCTGCGCACCCCGGACGGCAAGCAGGTCTGGGACGCCCCCGGCCTGCCCGAGTGGCTGCTGCAGATCATGCACGCGCACGGCGACGCGCTCGACTACCTCCGCACGGTCAGCGACGTCTCCTGGACCAGCCTCAGCCCGGCCGCGCTGATCGAGCCCGGCGAGCGCACCGGCGCCTACCGCACCGGGCAGGACGACCTGGTGGCCGCCGCCGACGGCACCAGCCGGATCTCGGTCGAGGACTACGCCATCGCCCTGGTCGACGAGATCGAGCAGCCCCAGCACCTGGGCGAGCGCTTCACCTGCGGTTACTGACCGCCACGGCGCCGGCGCCGGTCCGGCCGTCCCGGCGGTCGCCGGGCTGGCACCATGAGGGGCGCAGCAGCCGCCCAGCAGCGAGGAGAGCCCCACCGTGCCCGACCCCGAGCCGCAGTTCCGCACCGCCGCGCAGGTGGCCGCCGATCCGGGGATCCAGGGGATCGGGGTGCTGCTCACCACCTCCGCCGTGGTCGAGCGCTTGCTCGGCGGTGCGATCCAGCGCGCGGCCGGGATCAGCCACTCGATGTTCGAGGTGCTGCTGATCCTGGCCGGGCACCCGGAGGGCGCGCCGATGAGCCGGCTCTCCGGACCGCTGGTGCTCACCAGCGGCGGCGCCACCCGACTGGTCGACCGGATGCTGGAGGCCGGCCTGGTCACCCGCACGCCCTCGCCCGCCGACCGCCGGGTGCAGCTGGTCGCGATGACCGAGCTGGGCGAGCGGACCCTGGTGACCGCGGCCACCGCGCACCGCCGGGAGACGGACCGGCTGCTGCACGGCGCGCTGGGCCCGGCCGAGGCCGCCGGCCTGGTCGAGGCGCTGGACCGGCTGGGCCGGCACGCCCGCACCGAACTCCCGCCGCTGGGCTGAGCCGCCGGGCCGGAAAAGGCCGGGCCCCGGGCCGGGTTGCCCCGGCGGCCCGGCGGGCCGGCCCGGGCTCAGGGCGCCGGGTTGCCGGGGTGCCCGTTCAGCCGCCCCGACCAGTGCGGTTCGACGGCGGCCCAGCCGGCCGCCCACTCCCGCTGGCAGCGCCGGTCCAGCACCTGACGACGCAGGTAGTACCAGGACAGCACCGCCGAACCGAGGACCAGCGTGCTGCCGGTGCCGATCGCGACCCCGAGCAGGGCCAGGCCGACCCGGCTCGGCGGCGGCGAGCTCAGCTCGCCGCGGTCGGTCACCCAGACCGGCAGCGTGCCGTCGGGGAGCAGCGGCCGGGTCAGGTTGACCTGGCTGGTGACGGCGTGTCCGGCCGGGTAGTCCCAGCGCACCGTCACCTTGGCGCCGCCGCCGTAGCGGCCGGCGGCGGCGCCGGCGTCCGGCACCGGTGGGCCGACCAGGTGGGCGTGCACGTGGTGGCGGTGGCCGGCCGCGTCGGCGGCCTGCCCGGGCGCGGTCAGCGCCCCGCGGG
>NZ_JBNQTI010000254.1:0-8333 GCF_050325825.1 Kitasatospora sp. LaBMicrA B282 | reverse complement strand
GGCCGAGCGGGAGGCCCGGGCCCGGGCGGCCGAGCGGCGCCGGCTGGCCGCCCGGCAGGCCGCGGTGGCCGGGGCGGTGGCGGCCGGCGCCCGACAGCTGCTCGACTGCCTGGCCGTCTCACTGGCCCGCGCCGAGGCCGAGCGCGGCACGGTCGAGCAGGCCCGGGCCGAGCGGGAGAGCGCGCTGCGGGAGAGCCGCGAGCTGGGCCGCGAGCTCAAGGACGAGCTGGACAAGCTGGTCGACGCCGGCCACCGGGACGAGGTGCTGCGGGCCGAGAAGCGACTGCGGATCGAGCAGTTGGAGGCTCGGGCGCTGGAGGAGTTCGGCATCGCCGGCGACGAGCTGCTGGCGGGTTACGGCCCCGACCAGTCGGTGCCGCCGCCGACCCCGGAGGAGGGTCGGGAACCGGGGGAGAGCCGCCCCTATGTCCGGGCCGAGCAGGAGAAGCGGCTGCGCGCGGCCGAGAAGGCCTACCAGCAGCTGGGCAAGGTCAACCCGCTGGCGCTGGAGGAGTTCGCCGCGCTGGAGGAGCGGCACCAGTTCCTCGGCGAGCAGCTGGACGACCTCAAGCGCAGCCGGCGGGACCTGATGGAGATCGTCCGGGACGTGGACCAGCGGGTCGAGCAGCTCTTCACCGCGGCCTTCCACGACACCGCCGCCCAGTTCGAGGGCGTCTTCGCCCGGCTCTTCCCGGGCGGCGAGGGCCGGCTGGTGCTGACCGACCCGGACTCCATGCTGACCACCGGCGTCGAGGTGGAGGCCCGCCCGCCGGGCAAGAAGGTCAAGCGGCTGTCGCTGCTCTCCGGCGGCGAGCGCTCGCTGACCGCGGTGGCGATGCTGGTGGCCATCTTCAAGGCCCGGCCCAGTCCGTTCTACGTGATGGACGAGGTGGAGGCGGCGCTGGACGAGACCAACCTGCGCCGGCTGATCGCGATCATGGAGGAGCTGCGGGACAGCTCCCAGCTGATCGTGATCACCCACCAGAAGCTGACCATGGAGTGCGCCGACGCCCTCTACGGCGTGACCATGAAGGGCGACGGCATCTCCCAGGTGATCAGCCAGCGGCTGCGCGCGGACCAGCGGGAGCGGACCGCGCCGCTGCCCCGGCAGGTGGCGGCGGCGCACGCCCCCGGAGCGGCCGATTGACCGTGCGCCTGCCGGGGCATCCGCCCGCGGGGTGCACGATCACGGATACTTGGTTGCCGAGCCCGGCCCGGCACCCGCACGGTGGCGACCGGGCGCAGCAGCAGCGTGGCTGAGCGTCATGGGCGCGAGGATCACTCTCGCCCCGGCCCGGGCCGGGGGTGCCAGTAAAGGAGCTTGATGTGGAATACGTGATCCTTGCGGTGGTCATCGCCGTGGTCGCCATCGGCGCGGTCACCGGCCTGGTCGTCAACGGCAGACGGCGCAAGGAGCTGCCCCCGACCCAGCGACCGACCGGCATCGCGCCGCAGGCCCCGGCCGAGCCGCAGGTCGGCGACGAGGCCGCGCCGCCGCGCGAGGCGCCGGTGCAGACCATCGAGGAGGTCGAGCTCCCCGCGGACGCCGGGACCACCGAGGCCGCGGCACCGGCCCCGGTGGCGGAGCCGGTCGAGGCCGAGCAGGCCGCCGCCGCCCCGGCGATCGAGGTGCCCGAGCCCACCGCCGGCCGGCTGGTCCGGCTGCGCTCGCGGCTCTCCCGCTCACAGAACTCGATCGGCAAGGGCCTGCTCGCGCTGCTCTCCCGGGACCGGCTGGACGAGGACACCTGGGAGGAGATCGAGGAGACCCTGCTCACCGCGGACGTCGGCGTGGCGCCCACCCAGGAGCTGGTCGAGCGGCTGCGCACCCGGGTGAAGGTGCTCGGCACCCGCACCCCGGCGGAGCTGCGCGGCCTGCTGCACGAGGAGCTGGTGGCGCTGATCGGCACCGAGGCCGACCGCAACCTGAAGACCGCCAAGCACGAGGACGGCCGCCCGGCGGTGGTCCTGGTGGTGGGCGTGAACGGGGTGGGCAAGACCACCACCTCCGGCAAGCTCGGCCGGGTGCTGGTGGCCGACGGGCGCTCGGTGGTGCTCGGCGCGGCCGACACCTTCCGCGCCGCGGCCGCCGACCAGCTGCAGACCTGGGGCGAGCGGGTCGGTGCCCGCACGGTGCGCGGGCCGGAGGGCGGCGACCCGGCCTCGGTCGCGTTCGACGCGGTCAAGGAGGGCATCGCCGAGGGTGCGGACACGGTGCTGATCGACACCGCGGGCCGGCTGCACACCAAGACCGGCCTGATGGACGAGCTGGGCAAGGTCAAGCGGGTGGTCGAGAAGCACGGTCCGGTGGACGAGGTGCTGCTGGTGCTGGACGCCACCACCGGGCAGAACGGCCTGGTGCAGGCGCGGGTCTTCGCCGAGGTGGTGGACATCACCGGCATCGTGCTGACCAAGCTGGACGGCACCGCGAAGGGCGGCATCGTGGTCGCGGTCCAGCGCGAGCTGGGCGTGCCGGTCAAGCTGATCGGCCTGGGCGAGGGCGCCGACGACCTGGCGCCGTTCGAGCCGGGCGCGTTCGTCGACGCGCTGATCGGGGACTGACGGGCCGTCGGTCGGCCCCGGGGCCCGTCCGACAACCCGGCGCGGGGCGTCCTTCCCGAGGGAGGGGCGCCCCGTTCTGCGTGACGCGGTTCTCCGTGACGAGGCTCTGCGTTACGAGCCTCTGCGTGACGAGCCTCTGCGTTACGAGGCCAGCCAGGCCGGTTCCGCCGCCACCACGCGCTCCCGCCCGCGGTGGCAGGCGTACGCCAGGGTGCCGAGCAGCAGCCGGGCCTCCGGCGGGCGGGCGGCGCTCTCCCGGCAGGGGTGGCGCAGCCAGCGCATCGGGCCCAGGCCCGGGAGCACGGTCGGCGGTGCGGCCAGGTAGCCCCCCTCGCCGTGGCAGCTCAGGTCGAGCGCGGCGTCGTCCCAGCCCATCCGGTAGAGCAGGTCGGGCAGCTTCTCCGCAGTGCCGCGGGCGACGAAGAAGAGCAGCCGCCCGGCGGGCGAGGCCAGCACCGGTCCGACCTGGGTGCCCATCCGCTCCAGCCGCACCAGGGCGCGCAGGCCGGCCGGCTCGGGCACGTCCAGCACGTCGAAGCTGCGCCCGGTGGGCAGCAGCACGCTGGCCTCCGCGGTGCCGTCCCAGAGCGTGCGGGCCTCGTGCGAGGTGGCGCCGGGCGGCAGCTCGCGGGCGTCCGCGCCGTGCGGCGGGTGCAGTCCGGGAGCCGCGCAGTGCGGTCGCCCGCAGTCGCAGCGGTCGCCGATGGGCGGCTGCCCGTCGCCCTGCCACCGGGCAGTCGCCCCGGAGCGGGCCTGCGAGCCGCCGAGGGCGACCGTCCAGCCCCAGCGCCCGGCGTACTCGGCCGCGGCCTGGCACGCGGTGGCGCGGATGCGGCGGCGGGCGCCGAACCTCAGATCGCCGAACAGGTTGTCCATGCCTCCCCCAACAGAATTCGATTGCCGGCGGTTACGGGATTGTGACGCACTGTCAAATTCTCGCGTCCGGAGTGCGTTCTTGCCTGGCGGCGCGCGGTGGGCGGCGCGCGCCGTTGAATGCTTTCGTCGGCCGGATCGGGTCCTGGCGGGTCCGGGTACCAGTGAAGCGCCGGTCAGCGCCGGGTGGCTCCTGTCAGGGGGGTGGCGAATGGTGGCGTTTCCCGGCGAAGCATCCCCCGGACGGCTCACGGCAGGTTACTTTCAGCACACGGACCGGGGCGGTGGGTGCGTGGCGGCCCGGCGGTGGGTGCCTGGCGGCCCGCCGAACAGCAACCCGGGACTGACAGATCAACCCGAGCGGCAGGCCCGAGCGGGTCGGGCGGGACAAGGGGTGGACCCTCAATGGCAGAGAAGCAACCCAACGAGAAACTGACGGCGTGGTTCGCCCGCAGCGGCTGGTCGAAGGGTGAGTTCGCCAGGCAGGTCAACCGCCAGGCCCGCACCCTGGGCGCCCACCACGTGAGCACCGACACCTCACGGGTGCGCCGCTGGCTGGACGGCGAGCAGCCGCGCGAGCCGATCCCGAAGATCATGGCCGACCTCTTCTCCGAGCGCTTCGGCTCGGTGGTCTCGGTCGAGGACCTGGGCCTACGTGCCGCGGTCCCGGTCTCCACGGTGGCCGGCGGCGGCGTCGACCTGCCCTGGAGCGGTCCGCAGACCGTGCAGCTGATCAGCGAGTACTCGCGCAGCGACCTGATGCTCAACCGTCGCGGCTTCCTCGGCACCTCGCTGGCGCTGACCGCCGGCGCGGCGCTGATCGAGCCGATGCAGCGTTGGCTCACCCCCGGCCCCAGCGGTGCGCCCACCCCGATCCTGGCCGCCGCCAACGGCGGCGAGCCCTACACCGGCCGGCTCTCCGAGCCCGAGCTGCAACTGCTCGAGCAGACCACCGTGATGTTCCGGCAGTGGGACGCGCAGAACGGCGGCGGCCTGCGCCGCAAGGCGGTGGTCGGCCAGCTGCACGAGGTCACCGACCTGCTGCAGGAGACCTACCCGCCGCAGGTCACCCAGCGGCTCTTCCGGCTCACCGCCGAACTCGCCCACCTGGCCGGCTGGATGTCCTACGACGTGGGCATGCACCCGAGCGCGCAGAAGTACTACGTGCTGGCGCTGCACGCGGCCAAGGAGGCCGGCGACCGCCCGTTCGGCGCGCTGATCCTCACCGACATGAGCCGGCAGATGATCCACCTCAACCGCGGCGAGGACGCACTGGAGCTGATCCACCTCGCCCAGTACGGCAGCCGGGACACCGCCACCCCGCGCCAGCAGGCGCTGCTCTACGCGATGGAGGCGCGCGCCTACTCCAACATCGGCGAGGTGAACCGCTGCGCCCGCGCGGTCCGGCTGGCCGAGGACACCTTCACCGACGCCGGCCCGATCGAGTCGGACCCCAACTGGCTGCGGTTCTTCTCCAAGGCCGAGCTCTACGCCGAGAACGCGCACTCCTTCCGCGACCTCGCCTACCACTCCAGCCGCAGCCCGCGCTACGCCTCGATGGCCGAGCCGGTGATGGCCACCGCGGTCGACCTGTTCCGCGCCGACAAGGAGAACCACACCCGTTCCTACGCCTTCAACCTGGTCGGCATGGCCAGCGTGCACCTGCTGCGCGGCGAGCCGGAGCAGGCCGCGGCGGTGGCCGAGGAGGCGGTGGAGATCGCCGGGAAGGTGCGCTCGGAGCGGCTCAACACCCGGGTCCGCAAGACCTCGGCGGCGGCCACCCGGGACTACCGGGCGGTGCCCGAGGTGGGCCGGCTGGCCGAGCTGGTGGTGGACCAGATCCCGGAGTACGAGGCGGTCTGACGTCCTCACCCGTCCGGGTGGACCCGGGGTGATCGTTCGACCACCCCGGGTGCTGTGCGGCGGTACGGTACCCCACGTCCGGTCGTGACAGGGCCGTAGTTCACGCACCCGTAACCGGTGCGTCGACCACGTCACGGCGGCGAAACACCGAGCCGCACCGGCCGAAACCCGCCTTCGGCACGCTCCTCTCCAACGCCGACACCCCGGGTGGCACGGGACAGGGATCCTGCGGGTGGCGCGGCGGCACACCTGGAGGAGACGCCGATGCCGGACGGCTTCAGCGCGGGCGACACCGCCTTCGTCATCATCAGTGCGGCCCTGGTCATGTTGATGACCCCGGGCCTGGCCTTCTTCTACGGAGGCATGGTCAGGGTCAAGAGCACCCTCAACATGCTGGTCATGAGCTTCATCTCGCTGGCGGTGGTCAGCGTGCTCTGGGTGCTCTACGGCTACACCCTCAGCTTCGGCAAGGACGCGGGCGCCGGTCTGATCGGCGACCTCGACCACCTCGGGATGCGCGGCATCGGGCTGAACGACCTGAGCGGCTCGATCCCGGTCACCGTCTTCGCCGCCTTCCAGCTGATGTTCGCGGTGATCACCCCGGCGCTGATCAGCGGCGCGATCGCGGACCGGGCCAAGTTCACGGCCTGGACGCTGTTCGTCGCGCTCTGGGTGACCGTCGTCTACTTCCCGGTGGCGCACTGGGTCTTCTTCACCGACAACGGGCACGGCGGCTGGCTGGTCGACCACCTGGGCGTGATCGACTTCGCCGGTGGCACCGCGGTGCACATCAACGCCGGTGTGGCCGGCCTGGCGCTCTGCCTGGTGCTGGGCAAGCGGATCGGCTTCAAGAAGGACCCGATGCGCCCGCACAGCCTGCCGCTGGTGATGCTCGGCTCCGGACTGCTCTGGTTCGGCTGGTTCGGCTTCAACGCCGGCTCGGCGCTGTCGGCCAACGGCGTGGCCGGCATGGCCTTCATGAACACCCAGGTGGCGACCGCCGCCGCGATGCTCGGCTGGCTGGCCTACGAGCGGATCAAGCACGGCGCCTTCACCTCGCTCGGTGCCGCCTCCGGTGCGGTGGCCGGCCTGGTGGCGATCACCCCGGCCTGCGGGTCGGTCTCGATGCTCGGTGCGATCGCGATCGGCCTGGTCGCGGGCGCGGTCTGTGCGGCGGCGATCAGCCTCAAGTACCGCCTCGGTTTCGACGACTCGCTGGACGTGGTCGGCGTGCACGCGGTCGGCGGGGTGATCGGCTCTCTGCTGATCGGCCTCTTCGCCACCGGCCACGTCGGTCAGAGCGCCAAGGGCCTGTTCTACGGCGGCGGGTTCGACCAGCTCGGCAAGCAGGCGATCGGGGTCGCCGTGGTGGCGGTCTACTCCTTCGTGCTCTCCTGGCTGCTCGGTCAGGCGATCCAGAAGACGATCGGCTTCCGGGTGGCGGAGGAGGTCGAGGTGGCCGGCATCGACCAGGCCGAACACGCCGAGACCGCCTACGACTTCAGCGCGGTCGGGGCCAGCCTGGCCCGGGCGCTGAGCACCCCCACCACCGCGAGCGCCCACAAGAGCCCCGCGAAGAGCAGCGAGAAGACCGAGGTCGACGCCTGATGAAGCTGATCACCGCCGTCGTGAAGCCGCACCAGCTGGACCCGGTCAAGGAGGCGCTGCAGGCCTTCGGCGTCCAGGGCCTGACCGTCACCGAGGCCAGCGGCTACGGCCGCCAGCGCGGCCACACCGAGGTCTACCGCGGGGCCGAGTACACCGTCGACCTGGTGCCGAAGATCCGGATAGAGGTGCTGGTCGAGGACTCGGACGCGGACGACGTGATCGAGGTCCTGGTGAAGTCCGCCCGCACCGGGCGGATCGGGGACGGCAAGGTCTGGAGCGTCCCGGTGGACACGGTCGTCCGGGTCCGGACCGGCGAGCGCGGACCCGACGCCCTGTGACGAACGACCCCGTGACGAAGACCTCGTGACGAAGGCCCTGTGACGAAGGGCTCATGACGAACACCCAGTAGTCCCCAGCGGACCCGCCCACCCGCGGGTCCGCTCGGCCCGTTCCGGAGAAGCTCCGGCGACGCCCCCCGGAGGCGACCCTTGCCCGTCGACCCGTCCACCCCGCCCCCCGACGGTCCGCTCGACTACCCCGCGGCCCGCGCCGAGCTGCTCGCCGGCGAGCTCACCGGCGGCCCGCGCCGCCGCGCACTCGCCGAGCTGACCGACCGCTGGCTCACCGACCTGCTCACCGCGGCCGGCGGCGCGCAGCCCGGCACCGCGCTGGTCGCGGTCGGCGGCTACGGGCGCGGCGAGCTCTCCCCGCGCAGCGACCTGGACCTGTTGCTGCTGTACGACGGCGGCCCGGTGGGCGAGTTGGCCGACCGGCTCTGGTACCCGGTGTGGGACAGCGGGGTCGGCCTGGACCACGCGGTCCGTCGCCCGGCCGAGGCCCGCCAGGTGGCCGCCGCGGACCTCAAGGCGCAGCTCGGCCTGCTGGACGCCCGGCACCTGGCCGGCGACCCCGAGGTGACCGCGGCGCTGCGCTCGGCGGTGCTCGCCGACTGGCGCGCCGGTGCCGCCGAACGGCTGCCCGAGCTGCACGAGTTGGGCCGGTCCCGGGCCGAACTCCACGGCGAGCTGGCGTACCGGCTGGAGCCCGACCTCAAGGAGGCTCGCGGCGGCCTGCGGGACGTGGTCGCGCTCGACGCGATCGCCGCCTCCTGGCTGGCCGACGCCCCGCGCGAGGGCCTGGACGCCGCCCGCCGCCAACTGAGCGACGTGCGCGACGCGCTGCACCTGGTCACCGGGCGGGCCACCGAGCGCCTCGCGCTGCAGGAGCAGGACCAGGTGGCCGCCGCCCTCGGCCTGCTGGACGCCGACGCCCTGCTGCGCCGGGTCTACCAGGCCGCCCGGACCATCTCCTACGCGAGCGACGTCACCTGGCGGGCCGTGGACCGGCTGCTGCGGGACCGGCACGCGCGCGGCCGCCGCCCCCGCTTCTTCGCCTTCGGCGGCCCGGGCCGCGGCGCCGGCGCGGTG
>NZ_JBNQTI010000253.1:0-8471 GCF_050325825.1 Kitasatospora sp. LaBMicrA B282 | reverse complement strand
GCGCGCGACCGGCGGCACCCGGCCCGGCGCCGGCACCCCGGTGCCGCCCAGCCTGCCGCCGCTGTCGCCGACCGGCGGGACCGGCGGGACCGGCGGCGCCTGGCAGCGGCGTCCGCCGTTCCGCCCGCAGCCGATCCGCGGCTCGCGGGACGCCGTGCTCACCGCGGCCCGGTACCTGGAGTGGCTCGGCTTCGGCGAGTTGGAACTGGTCGAGGGCCAGGAGCGGGAGGCGGTGAGCCTGCTCGGCGACCGCCTGGTGGCGCAGGTGGACAGCTGGCCGGAGCAGGCCGACATGCGGGCGGTGGAGTGCCTGTGGCTGCAGACCCTGCACGCCGAGGAGATGGCCGCCGCGATGTTCACCACCGCCGGGTACTCGCACCAGGCCACGGTGCGCGGCGAGCAGTTGCTGGTGGCGCTCTTCACCCTGGACGAGGGCGGCGTGCCGCAGCCGGTGAACGGCGCCGCCGAAGCCCTGCTGGAGACCGGCTGGACCTCCTGACCATCCGCCCGGCCGGCACCGCCACCCCAACTGGCCCGCGACCCGGCCCGGTTGGCTGACGCGCCGACCCGCCGACCACTCCTGAACCACCGTCACCACCTGTCCCGGAGCAGCGGTCCGCGGCGGAAATCCGTCGCGCTCGTGATCTGGTGCACAAGCTCCCCCGAGTGTTGAATTGCCCTGCCCACGGCCGTGGCCGGTGGGGCACCGCATGGCCGTGGGGCACCGCACACAAGGAGGTGGCGTTGTCGGAGCACGGAACGACCCCGCTGGGCGGGGGGCGCGACCGGCCGGCGGATGCCGACCGACACCGGACCGGTCGCCAACGCGGCCACCGGACCACCCAGACCCACCCGCCGAACCAAGCTCCCGAGCACCTCCCCGACGCGGGCCCGACAGCCGCGGCGCCCGCCGCCGGGCAGCCCCCGGGCACCGGCGACCACCTCGACCGGAGCACCGGCGCCGCCGTCTGGCGGCTGCGCTCGCGGGCCTGCTGGCAGGAGGCGGCCGAGCTGCTCGCCCGGGACGCCGAGCGGGACGCCCGCACCGCCCTGCTCCGCGCCGAACTGCTGATCGAGGAATGCCTGTTCACCGCCGACCACTGGGACTCGGCGGAGGCCGCACTGCGGCTCGCCGAGGCCGGGGCGACCAGTACCGACCAGCGCGCGGCGGCGGCCTGTGCCCGCGGCTTCCTCGCCTACCTGGGCAGCGTGCTCGGGCCGCGCGACCGGCTGGACGAGGCGCAGGCCGCGCTCGGCCGGACCTCCGCCCTGCTGCCGCCCGACGCCCCGGAGCGGCCGCTGCTGGACTTCCGGCGCGGCCTGGTCGCGGAGAACCTGCTGCGCGACCGGACCGCCGCCTGGATCGCCTACCGCCGGGCCCACGAAGGGGCGTTGGCGCTGGGCGACACCCTGCTGGCGTCCTCCACCTGGCGGCACCTGGCGGCGCTCGCGCTGGCCGGCGGCGACCGGGTGCGGGCCCGCGAGGGCTTCACCGCCTCGCTGCGGCTGCGCGAGGAGCTGGGCTTCATGGTGGGCGTGGCGCCGGCCCTGGCGGCGCTGGCCGAGGTCGCCGAGCCGGCGGAGGCGCAGCGGCTGCGGGCCGAGGCCGGGCGGCTGGTCCAGTCGCTGGGCGGGGTGCCGGTCTGGCTGGTGGGGCGACTGGGCGAGGAGGGCGCGGCGCAGGCGCCGGGCGGCCCGCCGGGCGCACCGCGCGGCGCACCCCCGCACGCGCGCCCGGGCGTGCCACGCAGCCGCGGGGCGACCGGCGAGGCGGACACCCTGGGCGGGGTCGCCTAGCGCGGGCCCCCTGTCCCCAAGCCCCCGACCAGCGTCCCCCGGACGGACCTGCCGGGCGGCGACCTTGACCGCCTGTCAGCTAAGGTGAGGCTAACCTGACCGGGTGACGCGCGCACCCCCGCACGCGTCACCCGGCGCCCACCCGAGCCTGATGGGGCCGCACCGTGCCCGCCCGCACCGACCCGTGCCCGCCGCCCGCGGCCACGCCCTGCACCGCCGCCTACCGCGCCTTCGCCCAGGTCTTCCCCGACCTGCGGATCCACCAGCCGGCCGCCGCCCGGCCGCACGACGGCTGGGTGCCCACCCGCCGGCTGCTCGCCGACCCCGCGCTGCGCGCCCGGCTGATCGCCACCGAAGCCCGGCACTGCCGGGTGCGCTACGGCGCCGCACCCCGCCCGGACGTGGCCGCCGGCTTCTGGCTGCACCGCTACAGCTGGCCGCTCGGCCTGCTCTTCACGCTGCCCTGGTTCCTGCAGGGCCGCGTCCCGCTGCCGGCTCCCGGGCAGCTGGCCAGCCGCCGCGGCCCCGGTGGCGGCGGGCCGGCCGAACTCGCGCTGCTGCCCACCCCGGGACCGGCCCGCTTCGCCTGCCTGCCCGAGGACCCCGCCGCCGACCGGCCCGGCGCCCACCCGGTACCGGACCACGCGGCCCTGCGCGCGGTGCTGCGCTCCACCCTGGCCGCCCACCTGGAGCCGGTGCAGGCCGCCTTCCGCCCCGACCTGCGGCGCGGCCCGCGCACCCTGTGGGGCCTGGCCACCGACGAGGTGGTCGAGGGCCTCTGGTACGCCGCCGTGCTGCTCGGCGAGGAGGCCCGCGCGGTGGCGGCCCTGACCGAACTGCTGCCCGAGGACGGCGGAGCCGCCCCCTTCGGCGCCGCGGGCTTCCGGCTGCGCCGGCCGAGCGGTACGGGCGCCGCGCCGACCCCGGCGCGCACCCGCGCGAGCTGCTGCCTCTTCTACACGCTGCAGCCCGCGGAGCTCTGCGCGGGCTGTCCGCGCACCGTCGACTGACCGGACCGCGGGCCACCGTTCGACCACCCTCGATCGAACGACCCACCGAGCGAAACCGGCCTCACCAGCCGTTCGTCGTACGATAGTTCTGACGAAACGTCAGCCTTCGCCCTCTCCGGGGGAATTACCCACAAACCACCCGTGCGGCGGAGGACCATCGGCCATGATGGACCTCCCCCGGGTGACCTTTGCGCCACCCGTCGTACGAGAGAACAAGGCTGGTTCAGCACCATGAAACTGTCGGTCATACCACTGGGCTGGGCCGTTGCCGTCGCCGTCCTGCTGCTGGGCGCCCTGCTGGTGGCCTTCCTGCGCAGCAGGGGGGCGGCCGCCGCCCGCGGCACCGACTCCTGGGAGCGCTCCGAGGAGCGGCGGCGGCGCACGGAGTCGCTCTACGGAGCCGCCTCCTACCTGCTGCTCTTCTGCTGCGCCGCGGTCGCCGCCGCGCTCTCCTTCCACGGCCTGGTCGGCTTCGGCATCCAGAACCTCGGCCTGTCCGGCGGCTGGGAGTACCTGGTCCCGTTCGGCCTCGACGGCGCCGCGATGTTCTGCTCGGTGCTGGCGGTGCGCGAGGCCAGCCACGGGGATGCCGCGCTCGGCTCGCGCCTGCTGGTCTGGCTGTTCGCCGGGGCCTCGGCCTGGTTCAACTGGGTGCACGCCCCGCGCGGCGGCGGCCACGCCGGTGCCCCGCAGTTCTTCGCCGGGATGTCGCTGTCGGCCGCGGTGCTCTTCGACCGGGCGCTGAAACAGACCCGCCGGGCCGCCCTGCGCGAACAGGGTCTGGTGCCGCGCCCGCTGCCGCAGATCCGGATCGTGCGCTGGCTGCGCGCCCCGCTGGAGACCTACGCGGCCTGGTCGCTGATGCTCCTCGAAGGCGTGCGCAGCCTGGACGAGGCGGTCGAGGAGGTCCGCGACGCCAAGCGCGAGGCGGTGGTCAACCGGGAGCGCCAGCGGCTGGCCAGCCGGCGCGAGCGGGCCGAGATCCGGGCGATCAACCGGGCCCACGGCGGCTGGGGCCGGGCCAGGGCGACCGGGCCCGGCGGGCCGGGGGCCCGCCAACTGGAGCCGGGCACCAGTCCGGAGCCCGCGATAGCCGGCCCCGGCTCCCCCGAGCCGGCGGCTGCGCCCGGGCTGCCGATCCGCCCGGCCCACCGCACCATCGACCTGACCAGCGACGACGACACGGTGACGCTGCCGCGGCTCGACTCGCTGGAGCAGAAGCTCAAGGACCTGGAGCGCCAGTTCGGCTGAGCCGGGGGTCCTGCTGAGCCGACGGTCCGACTGAGCAGGCGGTTCGGCCCGGTCGGCGGGGCAGGCGGCGGAGGCGGGGTGGGCGGCGTCCGACGGGCGCCGTCAGCCCGCCTCCCCAGCCGACAGCTCGAACCACATCCGCTTGCCCGACCCACGCGGCTCCACGCCCCAGGCGTCGGCGAGCGCCTCGACCAGCATCAGGCCGCGCCCGGAGGAGGCCTGCTCCCCGGGGGTGCGCCGGCGCGGCCACAGGTCGGACTCGTCCTCGACCTCGATCCGCAGCCGCGGCTCGCGGCGGTCCTCGCGGTAGAGCCGGGCGGTGAACATCGCGTCCCGGTCGGTGTGCCGGATCGCGTTGGTCACCAGCTCCGAGGAGAGCAGCTCGGCAGTGTCGATCAGCTCCGGCACGCCCCAGCGGCGCAGCGCGTCGCGCAGCTCGCCGCGCAGCTCGGCCACCCGGGCCAGATCGGCCTGGCCGATCCGGCGGCGCAGCTGCTGTGCGGCCAGGCCGCCCTCGGGGCCGTCCCAGCGGAGCAGCAGCAGCGCGATGTCGTCCTCGCGCTCCGAGGAGTCGGCGGCCCGGGAGGCGATCCGGTCGGCCAGCGTCTCCAGCGGGTCGGTGCCGTCGGGGCCGGCCGCCGGCAGCTCGCCGGCCACCGACTCGCAGAGCCGGTCCATCCCGGCGTCCAGGTCCAGGCCGCGGGACTCCACCAGGCCGTCGGTGCAGAGCACCACGGTCTCGCCGGGGTCCAGGCTGAACCGGGTCACCTGGTAGTGCTGGTCGGGCGCGATGCCCAGCGGCAGGCCGCCGACCACGCTCTGCACCGTGCTGCTGCCGTCCGCCCGGCGCACCACCGGGTCCAGGTGGCCGGCGCGCACCGCGTAGACCACGCCGTAGTCGACGTTCACCTCGGCGTAGGTGCAGGTGGCGAAGTGGTCGGTGTCCAGGTCGGCCAGGAAGCGGGAGGCCCGGGCCATCACGGCGGCCGGCGGGTGCCCCTCGGCCGCGTAGGCGCGCAGCGCGATCCGCAGCTGGCCCATGATCCCGGCCGCGTGCACGTCGTGCCCCTGCACGTCGCCGATCACCAGCCCGACGTGCCCACCGGGCAGCGGCACCACGTCGTACCAGTCGCCGCCGATCTGCAGCCCGGAGCCGGCTGGCAGGTAGCGCACGGCGGTGGTCACCCCGGACACCGCCGGCACGGTGCGCGGCAGCATCACCCGCTGCAGCCCGGCCGCCAGCTCGTGCTCGGCGTCGTGCAGCCGGGCCCGGGCCAGCGACTGGGCGACCAGGCCGCCCAGGGTGGAGAGCAGGGTGCGCTCGTCGGCGTCCAGCTCGCGGGACTCGTCGAAGCTGAACACGCAGAGCCCGATCGCCCGGCCGCTGGCCACCAGCGGCAGGAAGGCCCAGGCGCTGCGGCCGATCCCGTGGACCCGTGGCCAGGCCTCCGGGAAGCGGTCGCGGTACTCGTCACGACTGGCCAGGAAGATCGGCAGCCGGGTCCGGATCGCCTCGGCGGCGGGGTGGGTCGGCTCCAGCGGGGTGCGGTCGTAGGGAGCGGTGTCGGCCGCGCTGTAGCCCATGGCGGCCAGGATCTGCAGCCGGCCGGCCTCCATCGAGGCGAGCACCAGGCCGTCCGGCGGCAGCCCGGGCAGCGGCAGCTCGCTGAAGACCCGGGCCACGTCACGCACCGTGACCGCCTCGGAGAGGGCCCGGGCCGCCTCCTTGATGAACCGCGACCGCTCCTCGCGCAGCGCGGCCTGCCGACCCGCATCCTCCCGCTTGTGCAGCTCGGCGGTGGCGTCCCAGACGAAGCCGACCATCCGCGAAGGGCGGCCGAAGGCGTCGGCCAGCACCCGGCCGCGGAACCGGACGGCGTGCAGCTCGCCGCCGGGGAAGACGGTGCGGTAGTAGGCGCCGCACTGGCCCAGCTCGGCCACCGCGCGCTCGACGCGCCGGCGCACCACCGGCGCGTCCTCGGGGTGCAGCAGGGCGAGGAAGTCCTCGGCGCCGAGCTCCGCGCTGCGGTCGCTCAGCCCCATGAAGCCGCAGGCCCGCTGGTCGGCCTCGATCACGTCGCGCCGGATGTCCCAGTCGAAGGACCCGATGCCGTTGGCCGCCATGGCCGGCTCCAGCCAGTCCGGCGTGGAGTCGCCGGTCCGGCTCGCGGCCGGGCCCTGGACGGCCGGGCCCTGCGCGGGCCGGCCGTGGACGGCGGGCAGCACGGTGGGGACGGCGAACCGACCCGTAGCCGGGACGGCGTGGCGGCCGCCCTGGGCCTGCGGGCCGAGCGGGAGGCGGGCGGGCCGCTGCGGCTCGGGCTCAGTCGCCATGGTTCTCCTGCCACTGCCGGGTCGGTGGACGGGTGTGCACGGGTGGGTCGACGGGACCCCGTCGCCGGTCTGGGACCCCTGGGTCCGGACACACATTCTCACTATCCTGTCGAATGTTCGACCACGCGGCAATAACAGCCGAAGGGCGCCCGGCGCCGCCCGCTCAGCGCCCGGGCGCTGCGAGTTCGAACCAGGTGATCTTGCCCTCTGCGCGGACCCGCACACCCCAGGCGTCGGCCAGCGCCTCGACCAGCATCAGTCCCCGCCCGCTGGTCGCGGTCTCGGCGGCGCGGCGCGGACTGGGCAGCTCGGGCGTGCCGTCGCGCACCTCCACCCGCAGCCGCCGGTCGCCACCCAGCACCGCGTCCAGCACGGCACCGGCGGTGGTGTGCTGCAGCGCGTTGGCGACCAGCTCCGTGGTGAGCAGCTCGGCGGTGTCGGCGAGCTCGGGCACGCCCCAGCGGCCCAGCGCGGCGCGCAACTCCGCGCGCAGCGGGGCGATCGCGGCCAGTTGCCCCGGGGCGAAGGCGGCGTGCAGCCGGCGGTCGAGGGTGCGCTCGGCCGCCTCCGCCCCACCGCCGGTGCCGTTGTCCGCCCGGATTCCGAAACTCTGCTGACTCTCCATCAGATCCCCCAGCCGTGCTCCGGTCCATCGTGAGTCCCGCGCACCGCCGGTCGCAACGGTGCACGAAACGTCGACTGAGGTGCACGGGGGGCTCACGGCGCGCAGTCTGCTGACACCCTGTCAACATCCGCCCTCCGGCGGGCCTGCCCAGCGCCCCCGAACCGCGGCGCAGGCGCGGGCCACGAGAAGGGGTGCGAGGCAGCCGGCACGCGTGGTCCGCGCGGACTGCGCCCCGGCGGGCGCCGGACGGCACCCGGCGCACTCCACGGCGCCGCGAGCCGGCGTCGACCCCCCGTCGACCCCGGCGCCGCCCTCCCACGCTTCGGCCTCAGCCCCTCGCCACTCCCCTCGCCGCTCCCCGCGCCGCCCCCGGGTCAGTCTCCTCGCCACCCCTGGCTTCCCCGGCAAACGAGCGACAGCCCCGCAGGTCACCTCGCAGAACACCGCATCCCGGGCAAGGCTGGACACGGCGACCCGATGCGGGTTCAATGGCCAGCAGAGAATTTGAACGACGTTCTAACCCGGGGCGAACCCAGCGCCCCCGGCCAGCCCCTCTCCTCCACCCCGGCTACCCGCGAGCGAGGCACCGTGCGACTGACCCCCACCGAACGGGACCGGCTGCTGATCTTCACAGCCGCTGAACTGGCCCGCGCCCGGCGCGCCCGCGGCTGCCGGCTCAACGTCCCCGAGGCCACCGCGCTGATCGCGGACACCGTCTGCGAGGCGGCCCGCGACGGCAGGCGGCTGGCCGAGGCGATCGAGGCCGGGCGCAGCGTGCTGAGCGCCGCCGACGTGCTGCCCGGGGTGCCCGACGTGGTCACGGTCATCCAGGTCGAGGCGGTGTTCGAGGACGGCACCCGGCTCGCCGTCGTCAACGACCCCTTCCAGGGCGCCGGTTCGCTCGGCGAGGACGCCCCCGGCGCCGCCCTGCCCGGGGCCGGCACCGGCTACGACCCGATCGAGGAGACCGTGGTGCTCACGGTCCACAACACCTCCGCGGTGCCGATCTCGGTCACCTCGCACTACCACTTCTTCGAGGTGAACCCGCGCCTGGCCTTCGACCGGGCCGCCGCCTACGGCACCCGGCTGGCCGTGCCGGCCGGCTCCTCGGTCCGCTTCGACCCGGGCGCGGTGGTCGAGGTCGGCCTGGCCCCGATCCGCGGCGAGCGGGTCGCGATCGGCTTCGCCGGGCTGGTCGACGGCCCGCTGGACGCCCCCGGCGCCCGCGAGGCCGCCCTGGAGAAGGCCCGCGCCACCGGTTACCTGATCAACCTCGACGACTCGGAGGTGGAATCGTGACCTCGATCTCCCCGCACGACTACATCTCCGTCCACGGCCCGCGGGCCGGTGACCGCGTCCGGCTGGGGGACTCCGGCCTGATCGTCCGGGTCGAGCAGGACTCCCAGGCACCCGGCGACGAGTTCCTGGCCGGGTTCGGCAAGACCGCCCGCGAC
>NZ_JBNQTI010000252.1:0-8547 GCF_050325825.1 Kitasatospora sp. LaBMicrA B282 | reverse complement strand
CCGCGGTGCGCGCCGCCCGCTCCGCGCGGCCGGCGCCGCCGAGCGCCGCCGGGAGACCGAGGAGCTGCTGGCCGCCCTGCCGCCCGCCGCCGAGCACGGCCGCCGCGCCGTGGTGGCCCGGATGGGCGGTGACGAGTTCGCCGTGCTGCTGCCCGGCGTCGGCCACCCCGACACGCTGGAGCGGCTGGCCAAGGCGCTGATCGCCGAGCTGGCCGCGCCGATCCGGCTGGACGGCCTGCTGCTGGTGCTGGAGGCCACCGCCGGGGTCTGCGTGTACCCGCAGCACGCCGGTGACGCAGAATCGTTGTTGCGCCGAGCCGACGTCGCCATGGGCCACGCGCAGCGCGGCCGCACCGGCGTGGAGCAGTACGACCACTCGCAGGACGCCGACACGCCCTACCGGATCGGCCTGCTCGGCGACCTGCGCCGGGCCCTGGAGACCGGCGAAGTGCAGCTGCACTACCAGCCCAAGGTCGCCTTCGACGGCCGGGTGGTGGGCCTGGAGGCGCTGCTGCGCTGGGAGCGGCCCGGGCGCGGGCGGATCTCGCCGGACGAGTTCGTGGGCCTGGCCGAGTCCAGCGGCCTGATGCCGCGGCTGACCGACTACGTGCTGGAGGCCGCGATCGGCCAGCTCGCCGCCTGGCGGGCGCAGGGCCTGCAGGTCCAGGTGGCGGTCAACGTCTCGCCGCGCGACGTGCTCAACCCGGGCTTCGCCCAGCGGGTGGCCGGCCACCTGAGCCGCCATCAGGTGCCGGCCCACGCGCTCCAGCTGGAGATCACCGAGCGGCTGCTGCTGGACGACTCCCGGCGGGCCGCCGACACGCTGGCCGAGCTGCGCCGGCACGGGGTCGGGATGTCGCTGGACGACTTCGGCACCGGGCACTCCTCGCTGGTGCGGCTGCGCAGCCTGCCGGTCGGTGAGTTGAAGATCGACCGGTCGTTCGTCTCCCGGATGGTCGCCGACGACCATGACGCGGCGGTGGTGCGCTGCTCGGTCGAACTCGCCCACTCGCTCGGCCTGACCGTGGTCGCCGAGGGCGTCGAGGACGACGAGACCTGGGAGCGCCTGCACGGCCTGGGCGTGGACGCGGTGCAGGGCTGGCTGGTCTCCGCCGCGTTGCCCGCCGAGCAGGCCACCGCCTGGCTGCGGGTGCACCGCACCGGCCCGCCGTCAGCCGAGCGGCTGACCCCGCTGGAGCGCTGGACCGGCCAGGCCGAGCTGCCCTGCCCCGGAGTGCCGCGCCAGCCGCTGAGCCCGCCCACCGAGGCGCCGACGACCCCGCAGTAACACCCGCGACACCCGGTGACCTCTAGGATGGTCGGTAAAGACAAGAGGACGGACGACCTGCGCCCCCGTGCCGCCGGTCCCCGTCCGGGCCGCACACCGTGCGTGGCGGCCTTCACTCAGAACTCACCTTGAGGATCGCTGCATGCCTGGCATCACGCGCGAGGAGGTCGCCCACCTCGCCCGGCTGTCGCGTCTGGAGCTGCAGGCGGAGGAGTTGGACCACTTCGCCGAGCAGCTTGACGTGATCATCGGCGCGGTCGCCCGCGTCTCCGAGGTCGCCGGAGCGGACGTCCCGCCCACCTCCCACCCGCTGCCGCTGACCAACGTCATGCGCGCGGACGAGGTCCGGCCCTCGCTCACGCCCGAGCAGGCGCTCTCCGGCGCCCCGGCCGCCGAGGAGCAGCGCTTCCGGGTTCCGCAGATCCTCGGGGAGGACTGACCGGCATGACCGAGCTCATCAAGTACACGGCGGCCCGCACCGCCGAGGCCATCGCGGCCGGCGAGGTCAGCGCGGTCGAGGTCGCGCAGGCCCACCTGGACCGGATCGAGGCCGTCGACAAGAAGGTCAACGCCTTCCTGCACGTGGACACCGAGGGCGCCCTGGCGGCCGCCCGCGCGGTGGACGAGAAGCGCTCCAAGGGCGAGGAGCTCGGCCCGCTGGCCGGCGTGCCGCTCGCGCTCAAGGACGTCTTCACCACCAAGGGCGTCCCCACCACCTGCGGCTCGAAGATCCTCGAAGGCTGGGTCCCGCCCTACGACGCCACCCTGACGACCCGTCTGAAGGACGCGGGCGTGGTCATCCTGGGCAAGACCAACATGGACGAGTTCGCCATGGGCTCCTCCACCGAGAACTCCGCCTTCGGCACCACCGGCAACCCGTGGGACCTGTCCCGGATCCCCGGCGGCTCCGGCGGCGGCTCGGCGGCCGCGCTGGCCGCCTACGAGGCCCCGCTGGCGATCGGCACCGACACCGGCGGCTCGATCCGCCAGCCCGGCGCGGTCACCGGCACGGTCGGCGTCAAGCCCACCTACGGTTCGGTCTCCCGGTACGGCCTGGTCGCCTTCTCCTCCTCGCTGGACCAGGGCGGCCCGTGCGCCCGCACCGTGCTGGACGCGGCGCTGCTGCACGAGGCGATCGCCGGCCACGACCCGCTGGACTCCACCTCGATCGACGCGCCGGTGCCGGCCGTGGTCGCGGCCGCGCGGATGCGCGACGTCCGCGGCATGAAGATCGGCGTGGTCAAGGAGTTCGCCGGCGAGGGCTACCAGGCCGGCGTGATGCAGCGCTTCGACGAGAGCGTGGAGCTGCTGCGCGAGCTGGGCGCCGAGGTGGTCGAGGTGTCCTGCCCCAGCTTCACCCTGGCGCTGCCCGCCTACTACCTGATCGCGCCCAGCGAGGCCTCCTCCAACCTGGCCCGGTTCGACGCGATGCGCTACGGCCTGCGGGTCGGCGACGACGGCACGGCCTCCGCCGAGCAGGTCACCGCGCTCACCCGCGAGGCCGGCTTCGGCCCCGAGGTCAAGCGCCGGATCATCCTGGGCACCTACGCCCTCTCCTCGGGCTACTACGACGCCTACTACGGCTCGGCCCAGAAGGTGCGCACCCTGATCTCGCGCGACTTCGACGCCGCCTTCGCCGACGTGGACGTGCTGGTCTCGCCGACCACCCCGACCACCGCCTTCCCGATCGGCGAGCGCGCCGACGACCCGATGGCGATGTACCTGGCCGACCTGTGCACCATCCCCTCGAACCTCGCGGGCAACGCGGCCATGTCGCTGCCCTGCGGGCTCGCCCCGGAGGACAATCTCCCGGTCGGCCTGCAGATCATCGCCCCCGCGATGGCGGACGACCGCCTGTACCGCGTGGGCGGCGCCGTCGAGGCCGCACTCAACGACAAGTGGGGTCACCCCCTGCTGGAGGAGGCACCGGCACTGTGAGCAAGATCGAGAAGGCCAAAGGCTTCAAGCACTCCAAGCCCGGCCTGTGGCTGTCCATCGGCACCAGTGCCTTCGGCGTGCTGGGCGTCGTCAAGGAATACAAGAAGGCCCGCAGCGAGAGCGACGTCCTCCTGCTGGCCAACGCCGTGATCGGCGCCGCCGCCCTGGTCACCGGCACCCTGCTGCTGGTGCGCGAGCTGCGACAGCTCGGCGACGAGGACGTCCTCGCCGGCTGACGACCGATCGGGTCCGGCCCCGCCGCGCGCGGGGCCGGACCGGTACCTCCCGAGTCTTTTAGTGAAGGGGACGCTGTGAGCGTCATGAACCTGGTCTCCTACGACGACGCACTCGCCTCCTACGACCCCGTCATGGGCCTGGAAGTCCACGTCGAGCTTGGTACCAAGACGAAGATGTTCTGCGGCTGCTCGACCGAGCTGGGCGCCGAGCCGAACTCGCAGACCTGCCCGACCTGCCTGGGCCTGCCCGGGTCGCTGCCGGTGGTCAACGCGGTCGGGGTGGAGTCGGCGGTGCGCATCGGTCTCGCGCTGAACTGCGAGATCGCCGAGTGGTGCCGGTTCGCGCGGAAGAACTACTTCTACCCGGACATGCCGAAGAACTTCCAGACCTCGCAGTACGACGAGCCGATCGCCTACAACGGCTACCTGGACGTGCAGCTGGAGGACGGCTCGACCTTCCGGGTCGAGATCGAGCGCGCCCACATGGAGGAGGACACCGGCAAGTCCAGCCACGTCGGCGGGGCCACCGGCCGGATCCACGGCGCCACCCACTCGCTGCTCGACTACAACCGGGCGGGCATCCCGCTGATCGAGATCGTCACCAAGCCGATCACCGGCGCCGGCGAGCGCGCCCCCGAGGTGGCCCGCGCCTACGTGGCCGAGCTGCGCGAGCTGATCCGCGCCCTGGGTGTCTCCGAGGCCCGGATGGACAAGGGCCAGATGCGCTGCGACGTCAACCTGTCGCTGCGCCCGAACGGCACCGAGACCTTCGGCACCCGCTCGGAGACCAAGAACGTCAACTCGCTGCGCAGCGTCGAGCGGGCCGCCCGGTTCGAGATCCAGCGGCACGCCACGGTGCTGACCGACGGCGGCACCATCATCCAGGAGACCCGGCACTTCCACGAGGAGGACGGCAGCACCACCTCCGGCCGGATCAAGGACAACGCCGAGGACTACCGGTACTTCCCGGAGCCCGACCTGGTCCCGGTCGCCCCGGCGCGCGCGTGGGTCGAGGAGCTGCGGGCCGGGCTGCCCGAGCTGCCCCGGGTCCGCCGGGCCCGGCTGCAGGCCGAGTGGGGCCTGACCGACAAGGACATGCAGTCGGTGCTCAACGCCGGTGCGGTGGAGCCGATCGAGGACACCATCGCGGCCGGCGCCCCGGCCGACCAGGCCCGCAAGTGGTGGCTCGGCGAGCTGGCCCGGCGGGCCAACGAGACCGGCACCGAGCTGGCCGAGCAGCCGATCACCCCGGCCCAGGTGGCCCGGGTGTGCGCGCTGGTCGCCGAGGGCAAGCTCAACGACAAGCTGGCCCGCCAGGTGATCGAGGGCGTGCTGGCCGGCGAGGGCGAGCCGGACGAGGTCGTCGCCGCGCGCGGTCTCGCGGTGGTCTCCGACGACTCCGCGCTCGGTGCCGCGGTCGACCAGGTGATCACCGAGAACCCGGACGTGGCGGAGAAGATCCGCGGCGGCAAGGTGCAGGCGGTGGGTGCGCTGGTCGGCGCGGTCATGAAGGCCACCCGCGGCCAGGCCGACGCGGCGAAGGTCAAGGACCTCATCTTGGAGAAGCTCGGCGCCGCCTGAGCTCGCTAAGGCCCCGTAGAGGGGGGGGGGGGGGGGGTGTTTTTTTTTTTTTTTTTTCTCCCCCCCCCCCCCCCCCCCCCCCCCCCCCCCCCCCCCCCCCCCCCCCCCCCCCCCCCCCCCCCCCCCCCCCCCCCCCCCCCCCCCCCCCCCCCCCCCCCCCCCGCTCCGGCATGTCCGGGCCCGCCGTCTAAGGCCCCCGCCCCGGCCAAGATCGGGCAAGCTGCCGATGCCCCCGCCCCCGCTGGCAGAGGAGTCTCTAGGTAGCGAGAACGACGAGGACGGGGAAGCACGATGAACGAGCTCCAGTACCAGCTCTACCAGCAGCGCGGCGCCGAACTGCGCGAGCTGGCCAGCCACCGGCGGCAGGTCGAGGAGGCCCGCCGGGCGAACCGCACGGCCCGCACCGCGTCCGCGGGCGGCAACCGGCTCGGCCGGCTGGCCGGCCTGCGCCGCCCGGCCCACGGGGGCGGGGTCGCGGTCGAGGAGTGCTGAGCACCCGACGGTCCGGGACCGGCGGCACGAGGGGAACGCCGGAGCCGGGCCGAGCGGAGCAGCGGGGGAGGGACGCCGACGGCGCCCCTCCCCCGCGGCGTTCCGGGCGGCCTGACGGGGCACCAGGCCGGACCCCGGCCGGGGCACCCGGCGGGGCGCCGGCCGGGGAACGGTGCCGGCCCGGAACCCGCGATATCGGTTCGGCCGCGGACCACGCGCTATGGCATGCTTCGCGCCGTGGAGCAGATCTCGGTCAGTCCCGTCTTCGTCGGCCGCGGCCGCGAGAGCGCCGCGCTCACCGCCGCCCTGCGCCGCGCCGCGGCCGGGCAGCCGCAGGCGCTGCTGATCGGCGGCGAGGCCGGGGTGGGCAAGACCCGCCTGCTGGAGGAGTTCCTCTGCCAGGCGGAGCAGCACGAGCCGGCCGTGCAGCCGGCCGCGATCACCATGCTCGGCAACTGCCTGGAGGTGGGCGCCGCCGGGCTGCCCTACGCCCCGCTGGCCACCGCCCTGCGCCGGCTGCACCGCCGCCTGGGCCCCGAGCTGGCCCGCGCCGCCGAGGGCATGGAGGGCCACCTGTCCCAGGTGCTGCCGGAGTTCGGCGAGCGCGGCCCGGAACCCAACGACGAGTACGGCCGGGCCCGGCTGTTCGAGCACCTGGGCCGGCTCTTCGAGCGGCTGGGCGCCGAGCGCACTCTGGTACTGGCGATCGAGGACCTGCACTGGTCCGACCGGTCCACCCGGGAGCTCCTGGGCTACCTGATAGCGACCCTGCACCGGTCCCGGGTGCTGATCGTGGCCACCTACCGCACCGACGACCTGCACCGGCGCCACCCGCTGCGCCCCTTCCTGGCCGAGCTGGAGCGCCAGCGCACCGTGCAGCGGCTGGAGTTGGCGCGGTTCGGGCAGCGCGAGGTGGCCGCCCAGCTGGCCGGCATCCTGGGCACCGCGGCGCCGGACCGGCAGCTGGTGGCCCGGATCCACCGGCGCTCCGAGGGCAACCCGTTCTTCGTCGAGGAGTTGGCCTGCTCCTACCAGGAGGGCTGCTCGATGGGGTTGAGCGACTCGCTGCGCGACCTCCTGCTGGTACGGGTGGAGGCGCTGCCGGAGGAGACCCAACGGGTGCTCAGGATCGCCGCCGAGGGCGGCTCCCGGGTCGAGCACGAGTTGCTCGCCGCGGTCCTGGACGACTCCGAGGACGAGCTGCTGGACGCGCTGCGCACCGCCGTGGGCGCCAACATCCTGCGGCCCGACAGGGACGGCGAGGGCTACCGGTTCCGGCACGCGCTGGTCCGTGAGGCGGTCTCGGACGACCTGCTGCCGGGCGAGCGGACCCGGATCAACCGCCGGTTCGCCGAGGTGCTGGCCGCCGACCCGACCCTGGTCGGCGGCGACGAGCTGCCGGCCCGGCTGGCCAACTACTGGTACCACGCGCACGATCCGGCCCGGGCGCTGCCCGCCGCGCTGGACGCGGCCCGGGCCGCCCGGCAGCGCAACGCCTTCGCCGAGCAGCTCAGCCTGCTCGAGCGGGCGATCGAGCTGTGGGACGAGGTCTCCCCGGAGGTCCTGCAGGACACCCTGCGCCCGCACGACTGGGCGGAGACCTATCCGCCGTGCTCCTGCGACTCCGACGACGGCGCGGCGGCGGCCCCCGCGGGCGCCGCCCCCCGCCCGGGCGAATCACGGTCGGCCGAATCGCAGCCGGCCGACCCGCAGGACTGCGACCGGCTGCGGCTGCTGGACGTGCTGGCCGAGGCGGTGGTCGCGGCCCGGCGCGCGGGGGTCCGGGAGCGCGGGCTGAGCCTGGCCAAGCGCGCCCTGAAGATGGTCGACGAGACCCGTCACCCGCTGCGCGCCGCCTGGTTCCGGATGAACCGGGCCCGGATGCTGGGCCACCTCAACCGCCCCGGCAGCGACCAGGAACTGGCGCACGCCCGCCGACTGGTCGAGGGCACCGGCCCGTCCGCGGTCAAGGCCGACGTCTACGCACTGGCGGCCGGCCAGGCGCTGCTCCAGTACCCCACCGCGGCCGACGTGGCGATCGCCGAGCAGGCGGTGGCGATCGCCCGCGAGGTCGGCGCCACCAGCGTCGAACTGTTCTCCCGGATGACCCTGGGCTCGCTCTACACCGACCTCGGCGACCCCGAGCGCGGCCTGGCCACGCTGCGCGCGGCGATCGGCGAGGCCCGCCGGCTCAGCGGGCCGGACCTGCTCACCCGCGGGCTGAACAACCTGGCCAGCCTGCTGGTCGAGCTCGGCCGGGCCGGCGAGGCCGTCGAGGCGGCCAGGGAGGGCCTGGTGGCCGCCGGCGACCTCGGCATGCTGCGCAACACCGGGGCGATCCTGACCGGGAACCTGGCCGAGGCGCTGCTGCACGCCGGCCGGCCGGCCGAGGCCGCCCAGCTGCTGGCCGACTGGGAGGACGACGCCCGCCCGGAGCCGCACGACCCCTTCCTGTTCCGGCTGCGCGGCGAACTGGCGCTGCTCCGCGGCGACCTCGCCAAGGCCGCGGAGGCCCTGGCGCAGGCCCGCGGCGGCGACCGGATCCAGCCGCAGCACGCGCTGGCGAACGCCCGGCTGGAGGTCGAGCTGGCCGCCCGCCAGGGGCGCCCGCTGGCCGCCCGGGCCGCGCTGCTGGCCGTGCTGGACGGGCCGCTGGCGGGCCGGGAGCGCCTGCTGCCGCTGCTGGCCCGGGCCGCCGGGGTGGAGGCGGACTCCCGCGGCCTGCCCGCCGCCGACCCGGACCGCCCCGAGGTGCTGCGCCGGATCGCCGCCGAGCTGGCCGGGCTGCGCCCGGTGGTCCCGCAGCAGCGGGGCTGGTGGCACCTGGCGGAGGCCGAACTGGCCCGCGCGACCGGCAGCGACACCCCGGAGCACTGGGCGGCCGCGCTCGAACCGCTGCGCACCAGCGGCCTGCCCCACCCGCTGGTCCTGGCGCTGCTCGGCGCGGCCGGCTGCGCCGCCGCGGCCGGCCATCGCGAGCGGGCCGGCGAACTGCTGGGCGAGGCCGCCCGG
>NZ_JBNQTI010000251.1:0-8730 GCF_050325825.1 Kitasatospora sp. LaBMicrA B282 | reverse complement strand
CCCGCCGCGCCGGCCGCGCCCGCTGCCCCGGCCGCCCCGGCTGCGCCCGCCGCCGCGATCACCGCGCCGGCCGACAACAGCCCCGCCTCGCTGCAGGCGCTGGCCGCGCAGATCGTTCCGGCCGACCAGCTGGCTTCGTTCGACCAGATCATCAGCCACGAGAGCGGCTGGGACGTCACCGCCACCAACCCGTCCTCCGGCGCCTACGGCCTGCCGCAGGCCCTGCCCGGCAACAAGATGGCCTCGGTCGGCGCCGACTGGGCCACCAACCCGGCGACCCAGATCAAGTGGGCGCTGCAGTACATGGACCAGACCTACGGCAGCCCGAACCAGGCCTGGGCCTTCTGGCAGGTCCACCAGGCGTACTGATCGACGCGCTGATCACCACGTGATCACGCGGTGATCACCACCGCCGCAGTGCGCTGAGCGGCCGCCACCGCGCAGCCGCCACAGCCGAACAACGCTGAACCGCCCGGCCGGTCGCCAGGTCCTCGGACCTCGCGACCGGCCGGCGGTCTGTTGTGGGGGCTGTTGCGGGGGGGTACTGCGGGCTGTTACGGGGAGGTACTGCGGGCTGCTGCGGGGACGGGGGGGTGGTCAGTCCGCCGCGCCGTAGCGGACCAGGTAGGCCGCGAGCCGGGCGACGTCCTCGTCCGTCCACTCCGTGAAGCGCTCGGCGAAGGACTGCCGGCGCATCTCGTAGGCCTCGCGCAGCAGCGCCAGGCCCTGGTCGGTCGGGCGCAGGATCTGGCCGCGGTGGTCCTCGGGGTCGACCTCGCGCCCGAGCAGGCCGAGCTTCTCCAGGGCGCTCACCTGGCGGCTCACCGTGGACTTGTCCAGCATGAAGTAGGCGGCCACGTCAGCGGCGCGGCAACCGCCCCGCTCGTTGACCAGGTCGAGGATGCTGTACATCACCAGCGAGAGTCCGGGGTGCAGCTGGGAGGCCTTGTGCCTGGCCCGGCGGGCGAACGCGGTGAGCTCCCGCTGGATGACCTCGATCGAATCGTCTCGCCCGGACACGCCCGTCCCTCTTCTCCCGTACCGCCCGACCCGGGCCGGCAGTCACCCGGCCGGTTGCGGAGTACAACATAGCTGCCACGGGTCGTCGCCGCTGGTCCGGAGCATCCCATCACAGCCGGTAACCTGACGCTGACAGTTCCGCCAGCTCCGACCCGCGGCCCCGGGGTGACGCATGGACCGGCTTCCACCGACGGACCCTCCCGTCCCCTCCGCCGCCACCCCTTCCTCTCCCGCTTCCCCCCTGCTCGGCGCACCGGATGCCGGCGCCCCCGACTTCGGTTCCGAGCTGCGCCGGCTGCGCACCGAGCGCGGCCTCTCGCTCAGCGCGCTCTCCCGGCAGCTCCACTACAGCAAGGGCTACCTGAGCAAGATCGAGAACGGCAGCAAGCCGGCCGGCTCCGACCTGGCCCGCCGCTGCGACCGCCTGCTCGACGCCGGGGGCGCACTGCTGAAGCTGGCCGACCCCGCACTGCCGTGCACGCCCCTGGATGCACCGACCGGCGCCGTGGCCGCCCCCGCCGCAGCCGCGCCGGAACCCGCGCCGCCCTGCCCCTACCTGGGGCTGGCCGCCTTCGGTCCGCAGGACGCCCGCTGGTTCGCGGGACGGGCGGCGGCCGTGCACCTGCTCGTCGAACGCCTGGCCGAGCGGGTCGGGCAGGGGCCGCTGGTCCTGGCCGCACCCTCGGGCGCCGGCAAGTCCTCGCTGCTCCGGGCCGGTCTGCTGCCCGCGGTCCGCAGCGGCGCGCTGCCGGGCGCGCACGGCGCGACGCGCCGGGCCGTGGTTTGCACGCCGACGGCCCGGCCGCTCGACGCACTCCGGCGGGCCCTCGCCGGGGCCCGCGCCGACCCACCCGGCTGCTCCGCCGGCGCTCCCGCTGCTGCCCCCGCCGACTCCGGCCTGGTCCTCGTGGTGGACCAGTTCGAGGAGGTCTTCACCCTCTGCCCCGACCCCGCCGAGCGCCGCGGCTTCATCCAGGCCCTCTGCGAGCTGGCCGGCCGGCCCGGGCCGACGCCGATCTCGGTGGTGCTCGGAGTGCGGGCCGACTTCTGCGGTCGGTGTCTGGACCACCCCGAGCTGGTCCCGGTCTTCAGCCGCGGCCTGCTCGCGCTCGGACCGATGACCGCCGCCGAGCTCCACCAGGCGATCACCCGGCCCGCGGCCGAGGCCGGCCTGCTGCTCGAACCCGGTCTGGTGGAGATCCTGCTCCGCGACCTCGGCCTCGCGGACATCCCGCACCCCACCACCTCCCCGGAACGGCCCGCTGCCCCGGCCGCCGCCCCCCTCGGCTCGGCCGTCCCCGCCGGCAGCGGTGACAGTGCTTCCGGCATCCCGCTCGGCCCGGACGCCCCGCCCGACCCATCCGACTCTCCCGACCTCGCCGGCGTGCTCCCCCTGCTCTCGCACGCCCTGCTCGCGACCTGGCAGCAGCGCGAAGGGCGGACCCTGACCGTGGCCGGCTACCTGCGCACCGGCGGGGTGCGCGGCGCCATCGCCGCCACGGCCGAGCGGCTCTTCGCCGGGCTCACCGACGAGGGGCGGCAGACCGCCCGCCGGCTGCTGCTCCGCCTGGTCCACGTCTCGACCGACAGCGAGCCGACCCGCCACCCGGTCCCGCTCGACCACCTCCGCGCCGCCGCCGAACCCTTCGGCACCGACCCGATCACCGCTCGGGCCGTCGCGGCGACCGCAGCCCCCACGGGCTCCGCCGACGTGCTCGACGCCTTCGTCCAGTCGCGCCTGCTCACCGTCGACAGCCGACACGTGCTCATCACCCACGACGCGCTGCTGCGCGCCTGGCCCCGGCTGCGCACCTGGCTGCACGCCGACCGGGCCGGGCTGCTGGTCCGCCAGCAGCTCGCCGAGGCGGCGGCCGAGTGGGAGCGCGCGGACCGCGATCCCGGCCTGCTCTACCAAGGCACCAGGCTGGCGGTGGCCACCGAGCAGCTGGGCGATCCGCGGCGGCGAGCCCAGCTGACGTCCACCGAGAACGCGTTCCTGACGGCGGCTCAGCAGCAGGCGGCGGACCGGGAGCGGGCCGCCCGCCGGCAGCTGCGCCGGCGCAGGCAACTGCTGGTCACCCTGCTGGTGCTGCTGGTGCTGGCGATCAGCGCGGGCGGGGTCGCCTACCGGCAGCGGGTCGACGCCGACGCCGGGCGGCGGTCGGCGCTCTCCAAGGCGCTGGCCGCCGAGTCGGCCTCGCTGGCGGCCGGCCGACCGGAGGCCTCGATGCTGCTGGCCGACTCGGCCTTCCGGACCGCGCCCACCACCGAGGCGCGCAGCGCGCTGCTCAGCACCCAGTCCCAGGCCTTCGCCGGCCGCCTGTTCGGGCACACCGGGCCGGTCAACGCGGTGGCCTTCAGCCCCGACTCCACCCACCTGGCGACCGCCAGCTCCGACGGCACCCTGAAGATCTGGCGGGTCTCCGACCGTCAGCTGGTCACCACCCTGACCGGGCACGGCGGATCGGTGCGGGCGGTGGCGTTCAGTCCGGACGGCAGCCTGCTCGCCTCCGGCAGCACGGACGGCACGGTCCGGCTCTGGGACCTGGCCGGCCGTCGGCTGCCGGTGACGCTGTTCGGCAACGGCGGCGGGGTGCGCTCGGTCGCGTTCAGCCCCGACGGGCGGACGCTGGTCTCGGGCGGCGCCGACCGAACCGTCCGCCTCTGGGACCTCACCAGCCACACGCTGCTCGCCGCACTCACCGGTCACACGGACGAGATCCAGGCCGTGGCCTACAGCCCCGACGGTCACCTGGTGGCCTCCGCCGCGGCGGACCGCACGATCCGGCTCTGGGACACCGCGGCCCGCACCCCGGTCGGCGTCCTCACCGGCCACAGCGACGAGGTGCTCGGCGTCGCCTTCAGCCCGGACGGCCGCACCCTCGCCTCGGCCTCCGCCGACCGCACGATCCGGCTCTGGGACACCGCCTCCGGGGCATCGATCGCCACCCTCACCGGGCACAGCGACGACGTCAACGGCGTGGCCTACACCGACGGCGGCGCCACCCTGGTGAGCGCCAGCGGGGACGGCACGGTCCGGCTCTGGGACCTGGCCACCCGCCGGATCACCGCCACGCTCTGCGGCCACACCGACTACGTCCAGGGGGTGGCGGTCAGCCCGGACGGCCAGGTGATCGCCACCGCCGGGTTCGACCAGACGGCCGCGCTCTGGCGGCCGGGCGCGGCGGCGCTCACCGTGCACCCGTTCACCGAGATCTGGCAGACCGCCTACAGCCCCGACGGCCGCACGGTGGCCGCCGCCGACGCCGGGCACACGGTGCGACTCTGGGACGTCGGGCGGCACACCCTGGCCGGCACCCTGGACGGGCACGTCGGCTCGGTCTTCGGGATCGCCTTCAGTCCGGACGGACGGTTGCTCGCCTCGGCCGGGGCCGACGAGACGATCCGCCTCTGGGACCTGGCCACCCGCACCCAGCTCGCGGTGCTCACCGGGCACCAGGGTTCGGTCTTCGCGGTGGCGTTCAGCCCCGACGGCCACCTGCTCGTCTCGGCCGGCGAGGACCGCACGGTGCGGCTCTGGGACGTCCGCAGCCGCCGGGCGGCGGGCGTGCTGGCCGGGCACACGGACTTCGTCAACACCGTCGCGTTCAGTCCCGACGGCCGCACCATCGCCTCCGGCAGCGACGACCTGACGGTCCGGCTCTGGGACGTGGCGGGGCAGCGGTTGACCGCCACCCTGACCGGCCACACCGGATCGGTGCGCGCCGTCGCCTTCAGCCCCGACGGCCGAGCCTTGGCCAGCGCCGGCAACGACGGCACCGTCCGCCTCTGGGCGCCGGCCGAGCAGCGGTTGACCGCCACCCTGACCGGCCACACCGGATCCGTGCGCGGCATCGCCTTCGCTCCCGACGGCCGCACCCTGGCCAGCGCCGGCAACGACGGCACCGTCCGCCTCTGGGACGCCCGCAACCGCAGCCTGACCGCGACCCTGACCGGCCACACCGACGCCGTCTGGTCGGTGGCCTTCAGCCCCGACGGGCGGGCCCTGGCCAGCAGCGGCAGCGACGGCACGGTCCGGCTCTGGGACTCCAGCACGCAGGACCGCAGCAACGGGATCTGCCGGCTGCTGGGAGCGCTCGGCCCCGAGCAGTGGAGCCGGCTGGTCCCCGATCAGCCCTATCGGCCGGGTTGCTGAGGACCGCTCGATCCCGCAGGTCAGTGGGGGTTTCCCAAGGCGTTTCCCGTTTCCCGTGGATTGGGCGACGGGCACCGGCTGGACATCGCGGGGTGCCGGCGACCACGCTCGAAGCACCGGCAGCGCCGCGCTGACCGACCGTCACCACTCCCCCGGTCGACGGTCCCTCGCCCCGCGCTGCCGGCTCACACCGCCTTTTGCCCCCGTCGTCCAGCTGCCCCGTGCCGCTCTCCTTCGTTCCCGTCGTCCTGCTGCTCCCTGCCACCGCTCCACGCTCCGCCCTCGGGAGGTTCGCCGTGCTCACCCTGCTCCGCGCCGGTCCCCATGCCGTGCTCCGCGCCATCGCCGCCACCCTCGCCGCCCTCTGTCTGCTGGTCCCCGCCGTGGGCCTGTCGACCAGTGCCTGGGCCGGCCCCGCGCCCAACCGGGCCGGTCCGGCCGGCCGTGGTGACGGTGCCTCGGACGACACCGACTGCGCGCCGCTGGTCCCCGGCGCCTCGGCGACGGCTGAGAGCGCCGTGCGGGCCGCCTGCCAGGAGGTCGGCCTCTGGTACACCTGGAACGGCGGCCACGGCCCCTCGCCCGGCCCGACCTACGGCGAGCCCGACGGGGTCGACCCGGCCAGCAACGACGACGGCCAGCGGTTCGGCTTCGACTGCTCCGGCCTGGTCCGCTACGCGTACGCCCAGGCCACCGGCCAGGACCTGCTGAACGGCGACGCCGGCCAGCAGTACTACACCCTGCACGCGGCGCAGCGGTTCACCGCCGCCCAGGGCAGTGACCCGCTGCTCCCCGGCGACCTGCTCGCCTACGGCAGCTCCGACGACCTGCACCACATCGCCATCTACCTGGGCGCCGGCAAGATGGTCGAGGCCCGCCAGTCGGGCACCCACGTCATGGTCAGCGACGTCCGGCTCGGCGACGACTACTTCGGCGCGGTCCGGATCGACCCGGGCCCGGTGACCGGGCCCACCGCCCAGACCTGGGGCAGCGGCGTCTGGACCCACGCCCAGCCGTCCACCGACAGCCCGCGGGTCTACGCCTTCCCCGGAGCCACCACGGTCCGGGTCTCCTGCCAGGAGCACGCCCAGAGCGTGACCGCCGAGGGCGTCACCAACGACGCCTGGTCCTTCCTGCCGGACTACCAGGCCTGGCTGAGCAACATCTACCTCCCGGGCCCGGCCTGGCTCGACAACGTGCCCACCTGCTGAGCCGACCCCGCGTCCGCTGCCCGGCCGGATCCACCGGGCCCACCCGACTCCACCGCATCCACCGCATCCCACCGAGGAGAGAGAGCCCCCCACCATGTCCTGCGTGCCCACCCTCCGCGCCGCGGCGATCACCGCCGCCCTCACCCTGGGCGCCGGCCTGCTCGTCGCCGCCCCCGCCGGTCCCGCCGCAGCCTCGGCCGCGGACTGCGCCGGGGGCGCCAACGGCTTCGCCGACGTCTCGGACAACGCCTCGGGCAGCGTCCAGCGCTCGGTCTCCCACCAGGGCGACACCATCAGCCTCCAGTCGGCGGGCGGCCGCGGCTTCGCCAAGATCGAGGGCGAGACCAGGTCCGGCGAGAGCGTCTGGATGGACTGGACCCAGGACGGCGGCCACACCTGGCTGCAGTGCGGCCCGTTCACGGTCGACCACGGCGACGACAGCTCCAAGACCTCCGCCGCCAAGGCCACCGGCTCCGACCCCTACTACCGCTTCCGCGCCTGCGGGCTGACCCTCGACCAGGCGATCAGTTGCACCGACTGGTGGTAGACCGCGCAGCAAGCCCCCGCACGGCGTCCGCCAGCTACAGCAGTGACCTCAGCAGCCCGTAGGCGGCCTGGGTGAACCGACCCTCCACCGTGGGGCCGGTGTTGGTCAGCGCGGCGACGCCGACACCGGCCTGCGGACAGAACCCGACGAAGGAGGTGAAGCCCCTGGTGGCACCAGAGTGGAAGAACAGCTCCCGGGCCCCGAGCCGGCGCAGGTTCCAGACCAGGCAGAGCCCGTCCCGGCCCGGCGTGCCTATCCGGACCAGCCGGGGCCGCTGTACCTCGCGCAGCGCGGTGGCCAGCCCACCGCCCTCCGCTTCCCCCGGCGGTGCCAGGTGGGCGCTCAGGTAGCGGGCCAGGTCGCGGGCGGTGGAGCGGACCGCGCCGGCACCCGGCAGGGCGGGCATCCGCCAGGGCGGCACCGGGCGACCGTGCCAGTGACCGACCGCCTGCCGGACCGGGTCGGGGCCGCAGCCCGTCCCGGTCAGCCCGAGCGGAGCGGTGACCCGCTCGGCGAGCAGGTCGGCGTAGCCCGTGCCGACCGCCCACGGCCCCCGGTCGCCCTCCGCCAGCAACCGACCCAGCAGGCCCACCCCGAAGTTGGAGTAGTGCACCCGGCTGCCCGGCCGAACCCGCACCCGGGTCCGGGCGAGCGCGCGGTGCAGTCTCGCCTGGGCGGCCCCCAGCAGCCGGTGCGCGATCGATCGCACCCGGCTCCGTCTTTGCGCAGAGGAGGCGTTCTGATGTTTGCCCAGGTCGGATCACCTGCCGGGGCGTCCGCCACCGACCCGTGTCCCGCCGGTCAGCCGCGGGTGGGCGGCAGGGCGCCTTCGCAGGCCAGCAGGTACTCCTTGCGCTCCAGCCCGCCGGCGTAGCCGGTGAGCGAGCCGTCGGCGCCGATGATCCGGTGGCACGGGCGCACGATGAGCAGCGGGTTGGCCCCGATCGCCGTCCCGACCGCCCGGACCGCCGCACGCGACGCGCCGATCTGCTCGGCGAGCCGTCCGTAGGTGGTCGTGCTGCCGTACGGGATGGTGTCGATCGCCTGCCAGACCCGGCGCTGGAACTCGGTGCCCTCGGCCTTCAGCTCGACCGAGAAGTCCTTCAGCTCCCCGGCGAAGTAGGCGCGCAGTTGCTCGGCGATCCCGGCGAAGGCCGCCGGATCGGCCCGCCAGTCGGGCTGGACGGTGACCGTGCGGCGCTGCCCGGTCATCGAGAGCGAGCGGAGCACCACCCCGCCCGGCGAGGTCGGGGAGTCCTCTCCGACGAGCAGCAGCTCACCGAGCGGGCTGTCGATCGTGGTGTAAACGGTGCTGGTCACGGGGCTGACCTCTCTCACGGGCGGCGGTGTACGCCTTCCACTGTGCCGGTTCCCGCGAGCCGCGACCGGCGGATTTCGGACGTCACGTTACGACGTCCTTTGGCCGCACCCCGATCCGGAGGTACCGTCGAATGTGAGTTCAAATTTGAACTACATGTTCCACGACATGCCCCTCACCCCGCCCCCCACGGACAGGACCGCACCATGGCCGATCAGCCGCACCACACCCCCGGGCCCCGCCCCGGTGCCGAGCGCCGGGCGAAGGCCGCCGCCGCCCGGGCCGCCGAACATCGCACCGAGCGGCGCCGACGGCTCCTGCTGCGGAGCGCGGCAGGCGCGGTCGGACTGGCCGTGGTCGGCGGACTGGCCGCCGTCGCCGTGGCGCAGCAGGGCGGCGGCCGGCCCGCCGCGGACCAGGCGAGCGCCGCCGCCGCGATCCCGACCCAGCCGCGCACCACGGCCGACGGCCGGACCAG
>NZ_JBNQTI010000250.1:0-8764 GCF_050325825.1 Kitasatospora sp. LaBMicrA B282 | reverse complement strand
GGCAGCCGGCTCCGCCCCGGACCCCGCGACCGGCTCGCCCGTGGCCACCGGCACCGGCCCGACCACGGCCGCCGCGCCCGCCCCGCCGTCCCCGCCCTTGCGGCGGACCATCATCCCCAGCGCCCCGACCAGCACCCCGGCCGCCCCGCCGACCGCCACGTCCAGCGTGCCGCTCGGCGTGGTGGGCTTGTCCGGCTCGGCGGCGGCCGCCAGCGGCACCAGCTTGACCCCGGTCGCCTTGCTGCTGGTGTTGGCGAACGAGACCAGCGCCTTGGCCACCGCGTCGGCCGCCCGGACCGCGTCCTCGGGGTGCCCGCCGTTGCCGGCGATCTCGATCACCGGGGCGTCCGGCGAGGTGGTCCCGGCCACCAGGCCGGCCAGCTCCGCGCTGCTCCGCCCGGCCTCCGGGGCGGCCAGCTCCAGCACCTGCGGCTGGGCCGCCAGCCGGCCGTAGGCCTGCGCGAAGTTCACCGCCTGCGCGGCCTCGGTGGTGCCGTCCGGGACCACCACCACGTAGGAGTTGGCCGTGTAGACCGGCGGCGCCACCACCGCGTAGCCGGCCCCGGCCACCGCGCCCAGCGGGACGGCGGCGGCCAGCGGCCACCAGCGGCGGACCAGCGCGCGGGCGCCTCGCTCGGTACCGGTCATCTCAGGACTCCCTCCCGGCCGGGACGGGCCGGGTGGCGCCGCCCAACCGCTCGTACAGCTCGCCCAGCCGGGCCGCTGTGCGGACAATGTCGTAGTGCGCCACGGCCGGTGGCCGGGGCAGCGGGACGGCGAGCGGTGCCCGGTCGAGCGCGAGCAGCGCCTCCCGGTAGGCGGCCACCGTGGAGGGCAGCTTGCGGGCGCCGGGAGCCGCCGCGGCGGGCAGCTCCTCCAGCGCCGGGCAGCCGCTGTGCAGCACCGGCAGCCCCGCCGCCAGGCCCTCCAGCACCGCGAGCCCGAAGGTCTCCTCGGCCGACGGCGCGGCCAGCACGTCCATCGCGGTGAGCAGCTCGGGCACCTCGGTCCGCTCGCCGAGCAGCAGCACCCGCCCCTCGACCCCGAGCCGCTGCGCGAGCTCCCGCAGCGCCGCCCGCTGCGGCCCCTCGCCGACCACCAGCAGCACCGCCCCCGGCAGCCCGGTGAGCGCCTCGACCAGCACCTCGAACCGCTTGCCCGGCACCAGCCGCCCCACCGCGCCGACCACGAAGGCGTCGCCCGCCACCCCGAGCCGCCGGCGCACCGCGGCCCGCCGCTCCCAGGGCACGGCGAAGCCGGCCGTCTCGATGCCGTTCGGCAACACCGCCACCCGCTGGGCCGGCACTCCCCAGTCGGCCAGCGTGCCGGCCACCCGCTCGGAGACCGCCACCGTGGTGCTGCCGAGCCGTTCCGCCGCCAGGTAGAGCGCCTTGACGCCGGGGCTCACCGCCCGGCCCTCGATCGTCCCGGCGTGCAGCGAGTGTTCGGTGGCCAGCACCGAGCGCACCCCGGCCAGCCGGGCGGCCAGCCGCCCGTACAGGCCGGCCCGGTAGAGGTGGGTGTGCACCACGTCGTAGCGGCCGCGCCGGATCAGCCGCACCAGCCGGGGCAGCACGGCGAGGTCGCGGTTGCCGCGCATGTCCAGGTCGTGCACCGGCACGCCCTCGGCCCGCAGCGCCGCCGCCACGCTGCCCGGGTTGGTCAGCGCCGCCACCTCGCAGCGGATGGCGGGCGGCAGGTGGCGGACGGTCAGCAGCAGTTGCTGCTCGGCGCCGCCGGCCGCCAGGCCGGTGATCACGTGCAGCACCTTCACCGCGGCACCGCCCGGTGCCGGCGCAGCTCGGTGACCACGTCTCGCAGGCCGTGCCGGCCGCGCTTGGCCCGCAGCCGCCAGGCGCCGTCCCGGTCGCCGACGTAGCAGCGGGGCAGCGCGAACCGGCCGGCCAGCGGGGTGTGCTGGATCGCCACCGCGTAGTCGTAGCCGGCCTCCTCGACCGCCCGGATGGCCGGCTCGTCCACCGCGCCGTACGGGTAGCAGAAGCCGCCGACCGGGGCGCCGAGCAGTTCCTCCAGCCCCCGGCGGCTCTCCCGGACCTCGGCCCGCAGCTGCTCGGCGGGCAGCCCGGGCAGCGCCAGGTGGGTCAGCCCGTGCGAACCGATCTCCCAGCCGGTGCCGGCCAGTTCACGCACCTGCTCGACGGTGAGCAGCGCCTTGCGCGGGCCCTTCACGTCCCAGAAGTTGTCCCCGCCGAGCCGGTCGGCCACCACGTACGCGGTGGCCGTGAAGCCGTAACTGCGCAGCACCGGGACGGCCTGCCGGGCGAAGTCCGCGTAGCCGTCGTCGAAGGTCAGGCCGACCAGCCGGTCGCGCCGCCCGGCCGCCCGGGCGGCCAGCAGCTCGCGCATGCTGACCCCGCGCCAGCCGCGGGCGGCCAGCCAGCGCATCTGCTCGGCGAACCGCTCGGGGCCGACGGTGAGCAGGTAGGGGTCCTCGTCCTCCTCCGCCACCGAGTGGTACATCAGGATCCAGGGCCGCCCGGACCGGCGGCCGGTGCCGATCGCCTGCCGGGGGACCCGGGAGGAACGGGTGAGTTCAGCGACCATCGGGCAAGGTTCCTTCCTCCAGCAGCTCATCCCCCGCCACCGGGCGCCCGGCCCGCGGGCCGCGGACCGCGGACCGCAGCGGGACCAGGACGCGCGCCACCGGCCTGGTCACCTCGCGGGCCCCGAGCAGCGTGCCGAGCAGCAGGTAGCCGGCGAGCACCGCGGCGCCGCCCGCGGCGAGCGACAGCACCGGTTGGTGCACGGCCGCCGCGACCGGTGCGCCGGCCGCGGTGGCGCCGGCCGCGGCCAGCAGCAGCCGGCCCTGGCCGGCCAGCACCTGGCGGGTGCGCAGCGCGATGCCGCGCAGCGCGAGCCCGCGCAGCAGCAGCACGGCGGCGGTGGTGATGCCCGCCGCGTTGCCCGCCGCCAACCCGAGCGCCCCGAAGCGGGTCTCGGTCAGCAGGTCGACGGCGGCGGTGACCAGCAGGCCCAGGCCCATCGCGGCCACCGGGTACCAGTCGAGCAGCCGGGCGCCGGCCTGCGCCGCCCGCACGTCCTCGGCCCGCCGCACCGCCGGGCGCATCGAGAAGAAGGGCCGCACCAGGACGCCGGTCAGCGCCTGGGCCAGCAGGCCGAAGCTGTAGACCTGGATCACCTGGGCGGTGGCGGCGGTGTCGGCGGCGTCGAAGGCACCGCGCTGGAAGAGCACCCGGACCACCGCCGGGGCGCAGGCGATCAGGAAGGCGGTGCCGGCCAGCACCACCGCGGCCGCCTGGCCCAGGTCCTTCTCCACCCGGTCCCGGGCCGCCGCCAGGTCACCGGCCGCCAGCGCCCGGGCCACCAGCGGGAAGGTGACGGTGCAGATCAGGATGGCCGTGGTCATCGCCAACTGGCTGACCTTGGCGGCGTAGTTGAGGTGCGAGATGGTGCCGGCCGGCAGGGTCGAGCCGAGGTAGCGCTCGATGAACACCTGGGACTGGCGGGTGAGCGTGAAGGCGGCCACCGGCAGCAGGGCGAGCGGGCTGAGCCGCAGCCCGCGGGGGCCCGCGGCGGTGCGCGCGCGGGCGGTGCGGCCGCGGCGCAGCGCGCCGAGGAACGGCCCGATCAGCACCCCGGCCATCAGCAGGCTGCCGAAGGCCACCCCGAGCGCGGCCGCCCGCACGCCGAGCACCGTGTGACCGAGCGTCAGCAGGGCCAGGATGCCCAGGTTGTAGGCCACGTAGATGGCGGCCGGGGCGGTGAACCGGTGGTGCGCGCGCAGGGCGGCGCCCAGGTAGCCGGCCACCCCGAAGGAGGGCACGGTGACCGCGGTGATCCGGGTGCAGGTGATCGCCAGCGTCGGGTCGGCCAGGCCGGGGGCCAGCGTGTGCACCACCTCGGGCGCCCAGAGCATGGTGGCGCCGGACAGCGCGCAGAGCCCGGCGACGAACCAGGGCAGCGTGTCGCGGGTCAGCTGCCGGACCGGGTCGGGCCCGTCCGGGCGTTCCTCGCGCAGCACCAGGGCCAGGCTGAAGGCCGGGACCATCAGGAACGCCATCGCGTCCTCGATCAGCAGCGGCGCGGCCGTCTCGGGCACCGTCCAGGAGACCAGGAAGGCGTCGGTGCCCTCGTCGGCGCCGAAGAACCGGGCCAGCAGCAGGTCGCGGAGCAGGCCGAGGGCGGAGCCGGCCGCACTGAGCAGGGCGGTGATGCCGAACGCCTTGGCCAGGAAGGAGGCGCCGCGGGTCGCCTGCTCCGGGGCCGCGGCGGGCGCGGGGAGCAGGTCCTGACTGGTCGTCATGCCGAGGGCTCCCCGATCGGCCCGGTCCGCCCGGCGGGCAGCGCCCACCAGGCCGCCAGTCCCAGGATCACCGAGGTGAGCACGGTGGTGGTGCCGCCGATGTCCGCGTAGAGGAAGTCGACCAGCACCCAGCAGAGCAGGCCGACCGCGGCCGGCCCGAAGGTCCCCGGGCGGCGCAGACAGCCGAGCAGCAGGGCCAGGAAGAGCCCGCCGTAGGCCACGATGCCGACCAGGCCCTGCTCGCAGAGCACCAGGAAGTACATGTTGTGCGGGGAGAGCAGCGGCTCGCGTTCGAACCCGATGGTGGAGTCGGCCGCGTCGCTGCCGGAGGAGAGCCGCAGCGGGGCGTGCGAGTCGCGCAGCTGCGGGAAGCTCTTCGGTCCGGCCCCGGTGACCGGGTGGTCGGCCCAGATCGCCCGGGCGGTGGTCCACAGGTCGTAGCGGTCGCTGACCGAGTGGTCCTCGTTGCCGCCGGAGACCGAGCCGATGCTGTCCAGCCGCTCGGTGACCCCGCCGCCGCCCGCGCCGAGCCCGCCGACCACGACGATCGCCGCCGCCAGCCCGAGCCCGGCCCAGCGCAGCGCGAGCCGGGCGTCCGCCTTGAGCAGCAGCACCCCGGCGGCCACCGCGGTGGCGATCCAGCTGCCGCGGCTGAAGGAGACGGCCAGCGGGAAGACCAGGAAGGCCGCGCAGCCCAGCAACCACCGCCGGGCCCAGCTGCCGCGCGGCAGGGTCAGGCCGAGGCCGAGGGCGGCCAGCAGGCCGTAGCTGACCACGCCGGACATCGCCATGATGTCCAGCGCGCCGAAGGTGCCGACCGCCCGGATCGGCTCGCCGGTGTAGGAGGCGCCGGTGTGCGTCAAGTACTGCTCGGCGCCCACGCCGCCCTCGATCAGCGCGGCCAGCACGAAGGCGCCGAGCACCAGGTGCAGGTCGGTGCGGTCGCGCAGCGCGGCCAGCACGGCGGCCGGGACCAGCACGAAGATCTGCACCAGCCGGACGAAGCCGGTCAGGCTGGCGGCCGGGTCGATCGAGGTGACGGTGGCGGCGGCGGCCGCGGCGACCACCCCGGTGAAGAGCAGCGCGGCGCCGCGGCCCAGGCCGATCGGGCGCCCGCGCAGCAGGTCCAGCGCGAGCAGGGCGACCAGCGCGAGCGAGGCCAGGTCGGCGGCGGTGACGTGGACGGCCGCGGTCACGTCCTTCTCGCCGGTCGGCACGCAGACCAGCAGGACGGTCGCGGCGGCCAGCAGGCTGGGCCGGCGCAGCGGGGCGGTGGCGAGTGCCCGGAGCAGCTCGGGCCAGGGGCGGTCGAGCCGGGCCCGGCCCAGGGCGAGGGTGCCCCGGGGGCCGAGGGGAAGCGTCTGGGCCACCTGCGGTCAGCTCCCGTCCGGACGGAGCATCAGCGCGGCGGTGCGCAGCAGGATCTTGACGTCCTGCCAGAGGCTCCAGCTCTCGATGTAGCGGTTGTCGAAGCGGGCCCGGTCCTCGATCGAGGTGTCCCCGCGCAGCCCGTTCACCTGGGCCAGGCCGGTCAGGCCGACCGGGACCCGGTGGCGGTCGGCGTACTCCGGGTAGGCCTGGCTGAACCGCATGACGAAGTAGGGGCGCTCGGGGCGCGGGCCGACCAGGGTCATGTCGCCGCACAGCACGTTCCACAGCTGCGGCAGCTCGTCCAGCGAGCTGCGGCGCAGCAGGTGGCCGATCCGGCTCATCCGGTGGTCCTGGGAGATGTTCCAGTGGGTGGCCGACTCGTGCTCGTTGGTCGGGCGCAGGGTGCGGAACTTGAGCAGGGTGAAGACCCGGCCGTCGAGTCCGGTGCGCTGCTGGCGGAAGAGCACGCCGGGGCCGGTGTCCAGCCGGACGGCCAGGGCGCAGGTGGCGAGGACCGGGGAGACGGCGAGCAGGCCGAGGCCCGCGGCGAGGACGTCGACCGTGCGCTTGAGCAGCCAGCCGGGCCGGCGGCGGGCCGGGCGCGGCAGCCGCAGGCAGGGGTAGCCCCACAGGTGGTCGCCGCCGGCGGCCGGGGCGCCGGTGCTCAGGCCGCCGTGCTCGCGCAGGCTCGGGACCAGCCAGACCTGGCAGCCGAGCCGGACCGCCTCGCGCATGGTGGCGGCGGTCTTCGCCTCGTCGGCGGCGCCGGCGGTGGCGATCAGCCGGACCACCCCGTGCCGGCGCACCTCGCGCTCCAGCGCCTCGCAGCCGCCGAGCACCGGCAGCGGGGAGTCGCCGGGCAGCAGCACCGGGTCCGGGTCGAGGTAGCCGACCGGGCGCATCCCGTACTCCGGGTGCTCGCGCAGCGCGGCGGTGATCCGCTGGCCGAGCGGGCCGGCCCCGAGGACCAGGACCGGCACCGGGCGGCGGCGCCGCAGCCGGCGCAGCAGGCCGTAGACCGCGGTCCGGCCGAGCGCGGCGAGCGTGACCAGGGCGGTGAGCAGCGCCAGCAGCCGGGCCCAGCCGGCCGGGCCGCCGGACGGCCAGGCGCCGCCGAGGCAGTCCGAGAGGGTGATCGCGAAGGCCAGCGCGACGGCGGCCCGGGTGGCCAGCGCGGGCACCTCGTCCAGCGCGGAGGGGCTCATCCGGGTGCGGTAGAGGCCGCCGGCCAGATTGAGCAGCAGCAGGATCGGGAACATCGCGGCGGCCGCGCCCAGGGGGTGGGCGCGGGCCGAGGCGCAGCCGACGGAGCTGGCGCACAGGGCGGCCAGGTCGACCACGAGCAGGGCCGCGGGGAGCAGCACGGCGGACCGCAGACCGCGACGGTGCCGGCCGAGCTGGGCGGTGCTGCGGGTCCGGGCCTGCGTCGGCCGGGTGGGCCGGTCGAGCAGCTCGGTCATGGGCCGACGACCGCCTGCCGCAGTTCGCCCGGGACGCGGCACACTATCGTGGTCAATGGTCATCAGCGCACGAACTCCCCTGCAGTGTGCCCTTGGTGGTGGATTTCGCGTTCCCGTTCGGCAGACGTTCGGACAAGCTCGTACCAGGGCCGGGCCACAGGTTTCGAACTATTGACGAAGCAGCGGAACGAAGTGGGCAAAATCAGACATTACCGAACGACGGCTAAATTCCCGGAAGTTGATGGGGAAGTTGACTTGCCATTTCATTCCACCCGCCCATTAATACTTATTTCCGACTTGCTCGCTGGGCACGACCTGAACGGGTGATCGACTTCGTCGCCCCTACCGAACAACAAGCACGTCACTGCCTGAGAAACGATCAGATCCGCGTGGGGACACGGGGAGTCGGCTGGCCCTCGGTGATCGACTTCTGGTACAGCTCGGCCACCCGGGCGACCACGGTGCGCACGTCGTGCCGCTCCGCCACCCAACTGCGGGCCGCCGCACCGCGCCGGGCGCACTCCAGCGGATCGGCCAACGCCGCCGCCAGCGCGTGGGTCAGCGCCGCCGGGTCCTCGGCCGGCACCAGCGCCCCCTCCCGCTCCTCCGGCGGCAGTTGCTCGCGGGCCCCGGGCACCTCGGAGAGGATCACCGGGCGGGCCATCGCCATCGCCTCCAGCGGTGCCAGCGCCATCCCCTCCCAGCGCGAGGGCAGCACCACCAGGTCGGCCGCCGCCAGCCACGGGCGCGGGTCGGCCACCTCGCCGGCCAGGTGCACCCGGTACGGCTCGGGCAGCGCCCGGGCCTGGGCGGCCAGCGCCTGGGCGTCGGGGCCGCCGCCGACCAGCGCCAGCCGGGCGCTCGGCACCCGGCGCAGCACCGCCGGCCAGCTGGCCAGCAGCACGTCCTGCCCCTTCTGCCGGCACAGCCGCCCGACGCAGACCGCCAGCGGCTCGGAGAGGTCCAGGCCCAGCGAGAGCCGGGCGGCGCGGCGTTCGGCGGGCGTGTGGTGGTCCAGGTCCACGCCGTTGGGGATCACCTCGTACGGGGCGCCGACCCCGGCCGCCTCGCCGTCCCGCCGCTCCTGCTCGCTGACGCAGAGCACCGAGGTCGCCCAGCGGGTCGCGTACTGCTCCCACCGGGTACTGGCGGTGGCGAGCGCTCCGGTGGCGGCGGCGAAGGACCACGCGTGCGGCTGGAAGACGGTGGGCAGCCGGCCGCGCAGCGCCAACCGCCCGGCCAGCCCGGCCTTGGCGCTGTGCAGGTGGACCAGGTCCGGGGCGGTGACCTGCACCAGCCGGCGCAGCCGGGCCACCTCGCCGGGCACGCTGGGGCCCGGCGAACGGCGGGCCGGCCAGTCGAGCAGCTCGGCCCCGGCCGCCGCCGCCTTCTGGCCGAGCCGACCGCCGGGCGGGCAGGCGACCAGCACCCGGTGGCCGGCCTCCCGCTGACCGCGGACCAGGTCGGCGACCACCTGGGCGACACCGCCGTCGACCGGCTGGGACACGTGAAGGATCGTCAGATGCACGGGCGCGAGCCTAGGGCCTGTCCGGCGGATCTTTGCGGATCAGCGCGCGGCGTTGGGCGCCCGGCTGGGCGTGCCGGCGGTTCGTCCTCGTACTGGGTCGTACTTGGACGAACCGCCGGC
>NZ_JBNQTI010000249.1:0-8916 GCF_050325825.1 Kitasatospora sp. LaBMicrA B282 | reverse complement strand
GCGTGGGGGTGGCGGCTCCGCTGGCCGCCGGGGCGGCTGCGCTCGGGCTCGGGCTGGCCACCGGGGTGCCGCCGCTGCCGCCCGCGCCGCCCGCGGGGCAGGCCGTGTCCGGTTGGAAGGCGAACGGCAGCCGGTAGCCGCCGCCCGGGGCGAGCAGCAGGCGGCCGGGCAGGCCCGCCGGGTCCGGCAGTCCGCCGGCCGGGTCGCCGGCGGTGTGCGCGAGGACTCGCACCACCCCGGTGCCGCCGCCCAGCGTCGCGGTCACCGCGCCGCCGCCGTTCAGCTCGCAGGCGTGCCCGGAGACGTTGGTCACCGTGAAGGACCCGTAGTACCAGCCGTTGCCGTCCGCCGCCCCGGCCGTGCCCTGACCGCCGCCGAGGTCCGCCCGGCCGCAGTCGGGCACCGTGGGCGGCGCGGCGGGCGAGGCGCCCGGCGCGGCCGGCAACGTGGTCGCCGCGGTGGGGCTGCTGGAGACCGGGGTCGCGGAGCCGCTCGGGCTGCCGTCCACCGCGCCGCCGGCCGTGGACGGCACCGGCAGCGGAACCACCGGGCGCCCCCCGGTGGGGTGCGCGCTCGGGGCGGGCGTGCTGCTGCCGGTGCTGCCCGGCGCAGCGTCCGGGCTGCTCGCGGAGCCGTCCGAGAGCTGCAGGCCGCCGAGGCCGCGCAGAGTGGGCACGGCGGCGACCGAGACCATCACGATCAGTACCGCACCGGTCCACAGCTGCCGGTTGCGGGCCCGCCGGCGCGGGATCGCCCGGCGGATCCGGGGCAGCGCCCCGGCGTCGGGGTGCACGCCCTCGACCGCGCGGTGCAGCAGGTCGCGCACCACCTGTTCCTCGGCCTCGGACGGCTCCGGCCGCACGGACGGCGGGGCGGACCCGGCGCCGGGCGGCGGCCCGGCCTGCGGGGTCCGACGGGCGAACCGATCCTCAGTCATCGCTGCTCCCCATCGGCACCCGCGGCCCCCATCAGCACCCGCAGCGCCGCCAGCCCGCGTGAGCCGTAGGCCTTCACCGCGCCCACCGAGATGCCGAGCAGTTCGGCGGTCTGAGCTTCGGTCAGGTCGGCGTAGTAGCGCAGCACCAGGACCTCCCGTTGGCGGCGTTGCAGGCCCTGCAGGGCCGCCTTCAACTGGTCGCGTTCCAGAGCATCGTAGGCGCCCTCTTCTGCACTGGCCATGTCAGGCATGGGCTTGGGCAACAGGCGCAGCCCGAGCAGCCGCCGGCGCAGCGTGCTGCGCGACAGGTTGACCACGGTCTGCCGCAGGTAGGCGAGGGTCTTCTCCGGCTCGCGCACCCGCCGCCGGGCGGAGTGCACCCGGATGAACGCCTCCTGCACCACGTCCTCGCAGCTGGACTTGTCGTCCAGCAGCAGCGCGGCCAGCCGCAGCAGGGAGCGGTAGTGGGCTTGGTAGGTGGTCGTGAGCAGGTCGACGCTGGCGCCTGCCGTGTCGGTGGCGGCCGTGGTCATCGGCTCAACCGGCTGCCGCACGGCACCCCGCGGCACCCGTACCGTCGGCCCCACTGCTGCCACTGCCAGGTCTGTCACGACCGTTGGACACTCGATCCCCCCTCAGGGTTGCCCCGTCCGGGTGACATTCTTCCGCAAGGACCGGAGCCCCCTCCACACGAGGGGGCTCCGGAATCGGGTCGGCGCGCCGGCGGCCGGCTCGCGGGCAGTCGGGTCGCGGCCGGTCAGGCGGTCAGGCGGTCAGGCGGTCAGGCTTCCGGCCGGTCAGCCGCTCAGCTCGGCCGCGACCAGTTCGGCGATCTGAGCGGTGTTCAGCGCCGCGCCCTTGCGCAGGTTGTCGCCGCAGAGGAAGAGGTCCAGCGCGGTCGGGTCGTCGATCGAGCGGCGCACCCGCCCGACCCAGGTGGGGTCGGTGCCGACCACGTCGTTCGGGGTCGGGAACTCGCCGGCCGCCGGGTTGTCGTAGAGCACCACGCCCGGGGCCTGGGCCAGGATCTCCTGCGCCCGCTGCTGGGTCACCTCGCGCTCGAAGACCGCGTGCACGGCCAGCGAGTGCGTGGTGATCACCGGGATCCGCACGCAGGTCGCCGCGACCCTGAGGTACGGCAGCCCGAGGATCTTGCGGCTCTCGTCCCGGACCTTGAGCTCCTCGGAGGACCAGCCGTCCGCCCGCAGCGAGCCGGCCCACGGCACCGCGTTCAGCGCCAGCGGTGCCGCGAACGGGCCGCTGTCGCCGATCAGCGCCCGCAGGTCGCCGGCCTGCTCGCCGGCGCTGGTGCCGGCCACCGTCGCGGTCTGCGCGCGCAGCGCGTCGATCCCGGCCTGACCGGCCCCGGAGGCCGCCTGGTAGGAGGCGACCACCAGCTCGCTCAGTCCGAACTCGGAGTGCAGCGCACCGATCGCGACGATCATCGACAGGGTGGTGCAGTTGGGGTTGGCGATGATCCCGCGCGGCCGGATCCGGGCTGCGGCCGCGTTGACCTCGGGGACCACCAGCGGCACGTCCGGGTCCAGCCGGAAGGCGGCGGAGTTGTCCACCACCACCGTGCCCTTGGCCGCGGCGATCGGCGCCCACTGCGCGGAGACCTCGTCGGGCACGTCGAACAGCGCGACGTCGATGCCCTCGAAGGCCTCCTCGGTGAGCGCCACCACCTCGACCTGCTGCCCGCGCACGGTCAGCCGGCGGCCGGCCGAGCGCGCGGAGGCGATCAGCCGGATCTCGCCCCAGACGTCCTGCCGGGCGGAGAGGATGCCGAGCAGCACGGTGCCCACCGCGCCGGTGGCGCCGACCACCGCGAGGTTGGGTCGGCGCCCGGCCTCTCCGCCCGAGGTCACCGTCCGGTCCCGCCGTAGACGACGGCTTCGTCGCTGTCGCTGTCCAGCCCGAAGGCGCTGTGCACGGCGCGGACCGCCTCGGGCACGTCCTCGGCCCGGGTGACCACCGAGATGCGGATCTCCGAGGTGGAGATCAGCTCGATGTTGACGCCGGCCTCGGAGAGCGCCTCGAAGAAGGTCGCGGTGACCCCGGGGTTGGACTTCATGCCGGCGCCGACCAGCGAGATCTTGCCGATCGCGTCGTCGTAGCGGAGCGACTCGTAGCCGATGCCCTCCTTGACCCGGCCGAGCGCGTCGATGGCCTTCTGGCCCTCGGTCTTCGGCAGGGTGAAGGAGATGTCGGTGAGGCCGGTGGACGCGGCGGAGACGTTCTGCACCACCATGTCGATGTTGACCTCGGCGTCGGCGATGGCGCGGAAGATCCGGGCCGCCTCGCCCGGCTTGTCCGGCACCCCGACGACCGTGACCTTCGCCTCGGACGTGTCGTGGGCGACTCCGGAGATGATGGCCTGCTCCATCTCGCCCCCTTCGGGCTTGTTGGGGTTGCTGTTGCTGACGATGGTCCCCGGCAGACCGGAGAACGACGATCGTACGTGGATCGGGATGTTGTAGCGCCGCGCGTACTCCACACAGCGGTCCAGCAGCACCTTCGAGCCGGAGGACGCCAGTTCCAGCATGTCCTCGTAGGCGATCCAGTCGATCTTCCGGGCCTTCTTCACCACTCGCGGGTCGGCGGTGAAGACGCCGTCCACGTCGGTGTAGATCTCACAGACCTCGGCCTTGAGCGCGGCCGCCAGCGCGACCGCCGTGGTGTCGGAGCCGCCCCGACCCAGCGTGGTGATGTCCTTGCTGACCTGGGAGACGCCCTGGAAGCCGGCCACGATGGCGATGTTGCCCTCGTCCAGCGCGGAGCGGATCCGGCCCGGCGTCACGTCGATGATGCGCGCCTTGTTGTGGACCTGGTCGGTGATCACACCGGCCTGGCTGCCCGTGAAGGACTGGGCCTCGTGACCCAGGGATTTGATCGCCATCGCCAGCAGGGCCATGGAGATCCGCTCTCCGGCCGTCAGCAGCATGTCGAACTCGCGGCCGGCCGGAATGGGGGATACCTGCTCGGCGAGTTCGATCAGCTCGTCCGTCGTGTCGCCCATCGCGGACACCACGACCACGACCTCATGGCCGGCCTTCTTGGTGTCGACGATTCGACGGGCCACGCGCTTGATGCCCTCGGCATCCGCAACGGATGAGCCGCCGTACTTCTGCACGACAAGGCCCACGTGCGCTCCTCGACTGAGTCGTTTGTCGGGGGGTGGTGCCCGACGCGGGGTGGCGCCGTCCGGTCCCCCCAGACCCCCTGGGGAGGGGGTACTGCGGTCGCCGGTCAGTCTACCGAGCAGGGGGCGACCGTCTGCCGTTATCCATATCATGAGACTCACGTTTCAGCTGGTGAGCATGGGTTTGGTGGGCGGACCGGCGACTCTGCGGGGCGTGGGGGGCGGGGGCGGAGGATTCGCGGTGGCGGGGGTGGTGGGGCGGGGAATTGCCGGGGTGTGATCTTGGCGATTTCTTCGGGACGGGAGTGGTGAGAGGCGCCTGGGGGCCTGTCGGGGGCCCGAGCCGGGTCAGCAGGCGGTCGGCAGGGTGGCCGCTGCGGCGCGGGGTGCGGCGCTCGGCGCGGTGCTCGGCGCAGCGCTCGGCGCGGCGGGCCGGAGCACCCGGGTCGGGGTCGCCGCGACGTCCACCGCGGCCGGCAGCCGGCGCCCCAGCCGCAGCAGCACCGCGCCGCCGGCCAGCGCCGCCGCCGCGACCAGCAGCCAGGGCAGCCGGGCGTCCGCCGCCAGCAGCAGCGTGAAGAGCGAGGGCGCCAGCGTCCTGGCCAGCGACCAGGAGAGCTGGAAGGTCGCCAGGTAGCGACCGCGCAGCGCGACCGGCGCGGCGCTGGTGGCGAGCGCCGAGGAGGACGGGCTGTGCACCAGCTCGCCCAGCGTGGCGACCAGCACCAGCAGCAGCAGTCCGCCCATGGCCATCCAGAGCGCGTGCGGCCGCACCGTGCCCAGCACCGCCTGCCCGACCGCCGCCAGCGCGAAGAGCCCCGCCCCGGCCGCCGCCGTCCGGCTCCGGCGGCCGAAGCGCCGGGCCAACCGGGCCACCGGCACGCCCGCGACCGCGCAGAGCGCCGTGTTCAGCACGAAGGCCGCGCCGGTGAGCGACTGCGGCAGGTTCAGCCGGGTCGCCGCGAAGACCGGCAGCAGCACCGAGAGCGCCGAGTAGCCGAGCGCGATCAGGAAGTTCGCGCCGGTCAGCCCGAGGTAGGTCCGGTCGCCCAGGACGGTGCGGAAGCCGGGGGTGGGGACGGGGGTGGGGGCGGGAGCGGGAGTCGTGGCGGTCGGGCGCGGGGCCGTGGGGCGCTGGGCGGCGGGGCGCGGCGATGCCGGCACCCGGCGGGCGAGCAGGGCGGCGGCGAAGAAGCTGACCGCGTTGAGCCAGGCCGCCGCCGTGAAGCCGCGGTCGCCCAGCACCCCGATGATCAGCGAGGCGAGCAGCGTCCCGGCGCCCAGGCCCGCGTTGGACAGGCTGCGGGCGATCGCCTGCAGCCGCTCCACGTCCGCCCCGCGCGCCAGCTCGCCGATCCGCGCCTGCTGCGCGACCGGGAACCCGCGGTCGCCGATCGAGGTGAGCAGCGCCACCGCCCCGAAGGCGGGCAACGCGGTCGCGAACGGGTAGGCGGCGAAGCCCAGCCCGCGCACCACGTAGAGCGCCAGCTGCAACCGCCGCGCGCCGAACCGGTCCACCGCCGCCCCGACCAGCGGCAGCGCCGCCATCGCCGCGAACCCGGCCACCGTCAGCACGGCGCCGATCACCGGCAGCGGCAGCCCCGTGACGTGCCGGAAGAAGACCAGGCTGAACGGGACGTACATGCCGGAGCCGACCGAGTCGATCGCCATCCCGGTCAGCAGCGCGCGCTCGCCCGGCACCCGCTCGATCCGGTCGTTCCGGTATTTCCGGTCGGTCCGGTCGATCCGGTCCCTCGAAAGCCGGTTCAGCAGCACGGAGTCCCCCAGTCACGACGTCAGCATTGGATCAGCTGGAAGTAACTTACCACTAAGCTACTTAGATGCAATCGTTTTTGTGGCAGACTGGGGCCATGGAGCAGCAGAGGATGAGGATGCAGCCGGATCCGGGAACGTCGAACCGTGGGGTGGCGGTGCCGCCGGATGCTGTGGACGCCATCGTCGGACAGTGGCAGGTGGCCCGCCCCGAGCTGCAGACCGACGCGATGGAGGTCTTCGGCCGGATCTACCGGCTGGCCCGGCAGATGGGCGACCGGATCGAGAAGACCTACCAGCAGTGGGGCATCGGCCGCGGCGAGTTCGACGTGCTCGCCACGCTGCGCCGGGCCCCCGCCCCGCACGTGCTGTCACCGCGCGAGCTGACCGCCACCCTGATGCTCACCACCGGCGGCATGACCGGCCGGCTGGACAAGCTGGAGCGGGCCGGCCTGCTGACCCGCTCCCCCGACCCCGTGGACCGGCGCGGCCTGCGCATCACGCTCTCCGAGCAGGGGCTGACGGTGGTCGACCAGGCGGTGGCCGCGGGCCTGGCCGAGCAGCAGCGGGCCCTGGACGAGGCGGGCCTCGGCGGAGAGCCGGCGCAGCAGCTGAACGAGCTGCTGCGCCGGCTGCTCGCCACGCTCTGAGGGACCGCACACTCCAAGTGACCGACCGGCGGTCAGAACTCCAAGCGACCGACCGGCGGTCAGAGCCCCAGCTCGGCCGCCATCAGGTCACCGGCCGCCTGTTCCAGCTGCTCGTCCGTGAGTCCGTCGTCGTCGGTGTCGGCCCCGTCCGCCGCCGCGCCGATCGGGCTGTCCAGCCGGACGTGCGCGATCAGCGACTGCAGCGCGCGCAGCACCGCCGTGCAGGTCGAGCCCCAGGTGGAGAGGTAGGAGAACTGCCACCACCAGAGCGCCTCGCTGACCCGGCCCTCGTCGTAGTGGGTCAGCCCGTGCCGCAGGTCGCTGACCACGCCCGCCAGGTCGTCCGAGATCCGGAACGCGTTCGGCATCGCCGGCGGCCCGTACGGGTCGAAGACCTCGTGGTAGACGTCGATCGGGGCGAGCAGCTCGGCCAGGTGCTCGCGCAGCTCCACCCCGTCCGGCTCCGGCCCGGCGTCCGGCTCGAAGCGGTCCTCCGGGACGACGTCCTCGATCGCACCGAGCCGCCCGCCGGCCAGCAGCAGCTGGGAGACCTCCAGGAGCAGCAGTGAGACCGCGCTGCCCGGCTCGTCGCCCTTGGCGATCTCGGTCACCGCGAGCACGAAGCTCTTGATCGAGTCCGCGATCTGCACCGCGAAGTCGTCCGGCTCGGGTGTGTGGTCCGGATGCACCGCCTGGTACGCACTGTTGTCAGACATCGAGCAGTCGTCTCCCTTCGAAGGCCCGGCCGAGGGTGACCTCGTCGGCGTACTCCAAGTCCCCGCCGACGGGCAGCCCGCTCGCCAGCCGAGTCACCTTCAGGCCCATCGGCTTGCAGAGCCGGGCCAGGTAGGTGGCGGTCGCCTCCCCCTCCAGGTTGGGGTCTGTGGCCAGGATCAGCTCGCCGACGGTGCCGTCGGCCAGCCGGGCCAGCAGCTCGCGGATCCGCAGATCGTCCGGACCGACCCCCTCGATCGGGCTGATCGCGCCGCCGAGCACGTGGTACCGCCCACGGAACTCGCGGGTGCGCTCGATCGCCACCACGTCCTTGGGCTCCTCGACCACGCAGATCACCGTGAGGTCGCGGCGCGGGTCCAGGCAGACCCGGCACTGCTCGGCCTCGGCCACGTTGCCGCAGACCGCGCAGAACCGGACCTTCTCCTTGACCTCCAGCAACGCGTGCGCCAGCCGCCGCACGTCCACCGGGTCGGACTGCAGGATGTGGAAGGCGATCCGCTGCGCGCTCTTGGGCCCGACGCCGGGCAGCCTGCCCAGCTCGTCGATCAGGTCCTGAACAACGCCCTCGTACACCGCGCTACCTCTCCACTGGTCGAACGACCCGGCCGTTCCGCCGGTGCCATCATCCAACGAACCGGGCGCCGGACACACCGTCCGACGCCCGAAAATCGACTCTGATCGAACTGTTCCGCTCCACGACCGCCGAATGTCGATCAGCAGACGGCGGCGCCCGGTGGCCCGGTGGCCTGCGACGCCGTGGGGGCCGGGGCGCCCGTGGCGCGGGGCCGGCTGGGCGATCGATCGTTCAGTCCGCCGTTCGGTCAGCCGGTCAGGGGCCGGCCGGTCAGAACGGCAGGCCGGGGATCCCGCCGCCCATGCCGCCCAGCCCCTGGGTGAGCGGACCCATCCGCTCCGCCTGCAGCTTCTGCGCCGCCGCGTTGGCATCGCGGACCGCCGCGAGGACCAGGTCGGCGAGCGTCTCGGTGTCCTCCGGGTCCACCGCCGCCGGGGCGATGGTCAGCGCGACCAGCTCGCCGCTGCCGGTCACCGTCGCCTCGACCAGGCCACCGCCGGCGCTGCCGGTCAGCTTGGCCTCGGCCAGCTCCTGCTGGGCCTTGGCGAGGTCCTGCTGCATCTTCTGCGCCTGCTTGAGCAGCTGCTGCATGTTGGGCTGACCGCCAGGGAACACGGTTCACTCCTGCCTGTGGTGCCTGAGGTTGAGGTAACGGAAGGTCCTGGGCCGGAACGCACCCGGTCGCCCGTCGGACCGCATCGGGGTCGAGCCTACGCGTTCGGCGGCGGACGGCACCGGCCGCCGCCCCCGATCACGGTTCAGCAGCCGCGCCGGCCCCGATCGCGCACGGGTTCCGGCTGCGCTGCGGCCTCAGTTGCCGTGCTGGATCTCCTCCAGCACGGTCGCACCGAGCTCGCGCATGATCAGCTCCTGGCCCGAGACGCTCGACTCGGGCGCCTCGGTGATCGCCAGGTCGTCGGCCGACACCTCCTCGTCGTCCGGCCCCGTCGGGTAGTACTCGGCGGCCGGTGCACCCCCCTGCGGTGACTGCACTGCCCGCGGCGGCTGCGGGGCCGACGCCTGCACCGCGTACGGAGCCGGCGGGGACGGCGCCGCGGCGGGCCCCGGAGCCGGCGCGGCCGACTGGGCCGGCGGCACCGGCTCC
>NZ_JBNQTI010000248.1:3280-9062 GCF_050325825.1 Kitasatospora sp. LaBMicrA B282 | reverse complement strand
CCGGCCGCCGGGAGCCCGGCCGCCCAGGGCAACTCCTCCGGCAGCCCCGCCGCAGGCAGTTCCGCCGCGGGCAGCCCGGCGGCCGGCAGTCCCGCTGCCGGCAGCCCGGCGGCCGCCGCCTCGGGCCAGTGAGCCGCCGCGGACACTCCGCCGCCGGCTGACCGGTGCCCACCGGTGCCCACCGGTCCGCCCGGGCGTGCCCAGGTCGGACCGGCGGGCCAGGGGCGGGACAATGACGGGGTGACCAAGCTCCCCACTCCCGACCCCGCCCGCCTCGACCGCCTGCGCGAGGCGCTGCTCACCGCCGGCTACACCGCCGACGGCTGCCTCGACCTGCTCGGCCCCACCGCCTACGCCGCGCTGGCCCGCAGCGAGGCGGTGCCCGCGCTGCGCGCGACCCGGGGCGGGACCCCGCTGGAGAGCCTGATCCGTCTCTTCCTGCTCCAGCAGCCGGTCGCCCACGCCGCGGCCGCCGCCGCGCTGCCGTTGGCGGACTGCCTGGCCGACGGCTGGCTGGAGCGCGACGGCGACGAGGTGCGCGCCACGGTCGACGTCCGCCCGTACGCGAACGAGGTTGCCGGGCTCGACAGCTCGGACGCCTGGGTGGTCTCCGACCTGGGCTGCGCGGTCGGCGGCGCGGGCGGCATCGGCGCCAGCGGCAGTGCCGCCGGGGTGGCCCGGCGCGACCTGGTGCTCGGCGTCGGCGGCGCCTCCACCACGCTGGCCGGGCTGGCCGTGCGGCGCCCGGTGCGGGCCGCCCTGGACCTGGGCACCGGCTCCGGGGTGCAGGCGCTGCACGCGGCCCGGCACGCCCAGCGGGTGACCGCCACCGACCTCAACCCGCGGGCGCTGGCCTTTGCCCGGCTGACCCTGGCGCTGTCCGGCTTCACCAACACCGAGACCGTCGAGGGCAGCCTGTTCGAGCCGGTCGGCGACCGTCGCTTCGACCTGATCGTCTCCAACCCGCCGTTCGTCATCTCGCCCGGCAGCCGCTTCGTCTACCGGGACGGCGGCATGGCCGGCGACGACCTGTGCCGCTCGCTGGTCCGCGGCGCGGCCGCCCACCTGGAGCCCGGCGGCTACTGCCAGTTGCTGGCCAACTGGCAGCACGTCAAGGGCGAGGACTGGCACGAGCGGCTGGCCGGCTGGGTGGCCGGCACCGGGCTGGACGCCTGGGTGGTGCAGCGCGAGGTCCAGGACGTGGCCCAGTACGCCGAGCTGTGGCTGCGCGACGGCGGCGACCACCTGGCCTCGCGGGACGCCTACCAGCAGCGGTACGGCGAGTGGCTGGACGCCTTCGAGGCGGCCCAGGTGGAGGGCATCGGCTTCGGCTGGATCACCCTGCGGGCCGCGGGCGCCGAGCAGCCCACGGTGCGGATCGAGGAGTGGCCGCACCCGGTCGAGCAGCCGCTGGGCCCGCACATCGAGGAGTGGTTCGCCCGGCAGGACTTCCTGCGGGCCGCCGACGACGCCGCGCTGCTGGCCGCCCGCTACCTGCTGGCCGACGAGGTGGTGCAGGAGCAGGTGGGCGAACCGGGCGCGGAGGACCCGGAGCACGTGGTGCTGCGGCACGGCCGGGGGATGCGGCGGGCCACCAAGGTGGACACCGTGGGCGCCGGCTTCGCGGGGGTGTGCGACGGGAGCCTGACGGCCGGCGAGATCCTCGACGCGATCGCCCGGCTGCTGGGCGAGGACGCGGCGCGGCTGCGCGACCGGGTGCCGGAGTCGCTGCGGCTGCTGGTGGAGCAGGGGTTCGTCGAGCCGGTCCGCTAGGGGCTCGTCGGGCTCGTCGGGCTCGTCGGGCTCGTCGGGCTCACGCCGGGCGTCCGCCGCGCCGCCAGGCCGTTGATCTGATCATCGGTCAGCGGTGCGTCGCCAGGCGGCCGGTGGGCGCGATCCGGCGCAGTCCGGCGCGGTCTGCCGCCGCCCGGTTGGTCGATCCGTGATCCGGCGTTTCCCGCGCGTTCACCGACCGTCGACACCAGGTTGGCCCCCGCCTGCGACGTTCCGGGAGGGGAAGATCATCGGCGCGGGGTGGAACCGGGGGCACGGGGTGGAGATGCCGGCAGCAGTGGTGGCCGGGGGCGTGCTGGCGCTCTTCGGAGGCGCACTGCTGTTCTGGTGCGCGGCCGAGCTGCGCCTTCGCCACCGGCTGCGCCGCCACGGCATCCCCGTGACCGCCCTGGTGCTGCCGGACCCGGCGCCCACGGATGCCCTCGACCCGGCCCCGCTGCTCCGCTACGCCACCCTGCCCACGCTCGGTCTGCCCACCGCAGCCCAGGCCGCGGGCGACGGGCGGTCGGTCCCGGTGGCCGAGTCGCTCTCGATCCTGGCCCGTCCGCGCGGCACCACCCGGCTGCGGCGTCCGGCGGGGCTGCCGGCCGGCAGCACGGTCCGGGTGAGCTACGACCCCTGCCGCCCGGCACGGGTGGTGCTGACCGGCAAGGGCGTGGCGGCCTCGGTTCCGCTTGACGTGTTCTGGACGTTTCTGGGCACCAGCAGCCTGGCCGGCGGGCTCAGCCTGCTCGCCGCGGTCGTCCTGCGCTGAGCTGCCGGGTCCGGGCACCACGGCCCGGCTTGATCACTGCCGACCAGCGGCGATGCGCCGCGCCCCGCCGCCCCCGAGGACGATAACCACTGGGCGGGAACGCCGGTGATCGGGTTACCGTTCGAGTGGCGTCGGTCGGCCTTGCCGGTGAAAAAGCCGGATCAGTCCGTTTGACAAGGGTGGCCAGGGTACGGTCACACTCCGCTGGTGGGGTCGTCGCGGTGCGGCGGCCCCGGGCGGTGGTGTGCCCGTCGGCCAGCGCACAGGAAACGACCGGGAGAGAAGAGCGAAGGTGTCCCCGACCAGCGAGACCGCGCAGGGCGGCAAGCGACTCGTCATCGTCGAGTCGCCCGCCAAGGCGAAGACGATCAAGGGCTACCTCGGCCCCGGCTACATCGTCGAGGCGAGCGTCGGGCACATCCGCGACCTGCCCGGGACGGCCGCGGAGGTCCCGGACAAGTACACCGGCGAGGTGCGCCGGCTCGGGGTCGACGTCGACCACGACTTCGCCCCCATCTACGTGGTCAACGCGGACAAGAAGGCCCAGGTCAGCAAGCTCAAGCAGCTGCTCGCCGAGTCCGACGAACTCTTCCTCGCCACCGATGAGGACCGCGAGGGCGAGGCCATTGCCTGGCACCTGCAGCAGGTGCTCAAGCCCAAGGTGCCGGTCAAGCGGATGGTCTTCCACGAGATCACCAAGGCCGCCATCCAGGAGGCGGTGGCCAACCCGCGCGAGCTGAACCAGCGCCTGGTCGACGCCCAGGAGACCCGCCGGATCCTCGACCGCCTCTACGGCTACGAGGTCTCCCCGGTGCTCTGGAAGAAGGTCATGCCGAAGCTCTCGGCCGGCCGGGTCCAGTCGGTGGCCACCCGCCTGGTGGTCGAGCGCGAGCGCGAGCGGATCGCCTTCACCTCTGCCTCCTACTGGGACCTGGTGGCCGTCTTCGGCACCGGCCGGACCGCGGCCGACGCCGCCAACCCGGAGAACTTCGGCGCCCGCCTGGTCTCGGTGGACGGCCGGCGGATCGCCAGCGGCCGCGACTTCGGCCCGGACGGCCGACTGCGCGACGCCGCCCTGGCGGCGAACACCATGCACCTGGACGAGCCGGCCGCCCGCGCGCTGGCCGCCGCCCTGGAGCAGACCTCGTTCAGCGTGCGCAGCGTCGAGTCCAAGCCGTACCGCCGCTCGCCCTACGCCCCGTTCCGCACCACCACGCTGCAGCAGGAGGCCAGCCGCAAGCTGGGCTTCGGCGCCAAGCGGACCATGCAGGTGGCCCAGAAGCTGTACGAGAACGGCTTCATCACCTACATGCGCACCGACTCCACCACGCTCTCCGAGACCGCGGTGGCGGCCGCCCGCAGCCAGGTGACCCAGCTGTACGGCGCCGACTACCTGCCGGACGCCCCCCGCGTCTACGCCAGCAAGGTCAAGAACGCCCAGGAGGCGCACGAGGCGATCCGCCCCTCCGGCGACCGCTTCCGCACCCCGGCCGAGACCGGCATGTCCGGCGACGACTTCCGGCTGTACGAGCTGATCTGGATGCGCACCGTCGCCTCCCAGATGAAGGACGCGGTCGGCCAGTCGGTGACGGTCCGGGTCGGCGGCACCTCGGCGGATCGCCGGGCGGTCGAGTTCTCCGCCTCCGGCAAGATCATCACCTTCCACGGCTTCCTCAAGGCCTACGTCGAGGGCGCCGACGACCCGAACGCCGAGCTGGACGACCGCGAGCGGCGGCTGCCCCGGCTGGCCGAGGGCGACCCGCTGGCCGCCGAGCAGCTGACCCCCGAGGGCCACGCCACCAAGCCGCCGGCCCGCTACACCGAGGCCTCGCTGGTCAAGGAGCTGGAGGACCGGGAGATCGGCCGCCCATCGACCTACGCGTCGATCATCGACACGATCATCAACCGGAAGTACGTGTTCAAGAAGGGGACGGCCCTGGTCCCCTCCTTCCTCTCGTTCGCCGTGGTCAACCTGCTGGAGAAGCACTTCGGCCGGCTGGTCGACTACGACTTCACGGCCCGGATGGAGGACGACCTCGACCGGATCGCGGCCGGCCAGGCCGAGTCGGTGCCGTGGCTGAAGCGCTTCTACTTCGGTGAGGGCGAGGGCGCCGGCGTCGCCGCCGAGGCGGGCAACGGCGACGGCGACCACCTCGGCGGGCTGAAGGAGCTGGTCACCGACCTGGGCGCGATCGACGCCCGGGAGATCAGCTCGTTCCCGCTCAGCGACGAGATCACGCTGCGGGTCGGCCGCTACGGCCCGTACGTCGAGAAGGCGGCGAAGAGCGAGGAGGAGACCGGCCTGCGGGCCGACATCCCCGACGAGCTGCCGCCGGACGAGCTGACCGTCGAGCTGGCCGAGCAGCTGCTGGCCGCGCCGAGCGGCGACGTCGAGCTGGGCACCGACCCGGTCAGCGGCAACCCGCTGGTGGCCAAGGCCGGCCGGTTCGGTCCGTACGTCACCGAGGTGCTGCCCGAGGGCACCCCGAAGACCGGCAAGAACGCGGTCAAGCCGCGCACCGCCTCGCTCTTCAAGACCATGTCGCTGGAGACGGTGACGCTGGAGGACGCGCTGCGGCTGCTCTCGCTGCCCCGGGTGGTCGGCAGCGACGCCGAGGGCGTGGAGATCACGGCGCAGAACGGCCGCTACGGCCCGTACCTCAAGAAGGGCACCGACTCGCGCTCGCTGACCAGCGAGGACCAGCTCTTCACGGTCACCCTGGAGGAGGCGCTGGCGATCTACGCCCAGCCCAAGCAGCGCGGCCGCGCCGCGGCGGCCCCGCCGCTGCGCGAGCTGGGCACCGACCCGGTCAGCGAGCGCCCGGTGGTGGTCAAGGACGGCCGGTTCGGGCCTTACGTGACCGACGGCGAGACCAACGCCACGCTCCGCAAGGACGACGACGTCGCCACCATCACCCCCGAGCGCGGTTACGAGCTGCTGGCCGAGAAGCGGGCCAAGGGACCGGTGAAGAAGGTCGCGAAGAAGGCGCCGGCGAAGAAGACCGCCGCCAAGGCCACCGCCGCCAAGACCACCACGGCCAAGAAGACGGCGGCCAAGAAGACCGCGGCGAAGAAGACCACCGCGACGGCCGGCGCCGCGAAGAAGACGGCGGCCAAGAAGACCGTCGCGAAGAAGGCCGTCGCCGCTGATCAGGCGACGGTCACCGACGAGGGCTGAGCCCGACCGGGTGGCAGCAGGCCCCGGCCCCGACCGCACCAGGCGGTCGGGGCCGG
>NZ_JBNQTI010000248.1:0-3270 GCF_050325825.1 Kitasatospora sp. LaBMicrA B282 | reverse complement strand
CCCCTTCCCCCCCCCCCCCCCCCCCCCCCCCCCTCTTTCTCCCCCCCCCCCCCCCCCCCCCCCCCCCCCTCCCCCCCCCCCCCGGGGCCGTTCCGCGCGGCGGCACGCCCGCCGGCCCGGGCGACGGGCGTGGTGGACTGCGTCACAACCTCGTCATGGCCGGGCGTCCGGAGCGCGATGAGCCCTTTCCGGCCATGCCCCGCCCGCTACGCTGACCGTATGACGAGCGAGCAGCAGCCAACCCCCACCGCCGAGGCCGCCGCGACCCCGCCCGACCTCCCGGAGGTGCCGCCGGCCGGAACCGCCACCGAGCGCGCCCGGGCACTGCTGCGGCTGCGCCCCTACCGGCGGCTCTGGGTCACCCAGCTGATCGGCGGCACCGCCGACCGGCTCTCCTTCCTGGTGCTGGTCGCGCTGACCGTCGCCGCCGCGGACCGGGCCGACCAGTTCGGCGGCGGTTACCGCGGCCTCGCCTTCGCGCTGGCCCTGGTCTTCGCGGTCCGGCTGGTCGCCGCCGCGCTGACCGGTGTGCTGCTGCTGGCCCCGCTGCACCGGTTGCTCGCCGGCAGCCTGGACCGGCGCTGGACCCTGTTCGGCGCCGACGTGCTGCGCGCGGTGCTGGTCGCCGTGGCGCCGTGGTGGATCGTCTGGGTCTCCGGCGGTGGCGCCGGCTACGCGCTGCTCGCCACCGTCTTCGTCACCGGTGCCGCCGAGCGGGTCTGGTCGGTGGCCAAGGGCGCCACCACCCCGACCCTGCTGCCGCCGGTCAACCCGTACGCGCCGCCCGCCGAGCAGCGCCCCTCGGCCGGCAACCTGGACACCCTGCGCACCCTGGACATGCGCACCGGCTGGGCCACCGTGCCGCTCGCCGCGCTCGCCCTGGTCGGCTTCACGCTGGTCAACAACCTGGCCGCGGCGCTCGGCTCGCACTGGCTGCGGGGTCACCAGGTCACCGTCGCGATGCTCGGCGCGGCCCTGCTGTTCGCCGCCTCGGCCGCCCTGATCTACCCGCAGGAGCTGCCCGCCCGTCCGGCCGGCAGCCCGCCGGCCTCCCCGCTGCGCGGCCTGCGCGCCCCCACCGACGCCACCCCCGGCCCGGCACTGGGCAAGGGCCGCACCGGCTCCGCCCCCTACTTCACCTTCGCCGTCGCCGCGGGTTACGCCGCGCTGGCCGGCACCGCGGCGCTCGCGCTGCTCACCGCCGCCGAGCACGGCGCCGGCCCGATCGGCTACGGCCTGCTGGTACTGGCCGCCACCGGGCTGCCCTGGCTCGGGCTGCGGCTCACCCGGGTGACGCTGCCCGCGCTCTCCCGGCGCCGGCTGCTCGCGGTCGCGCTGCTGGGGCTGGGCGCCGCGCTGATCCTGGCCGGGCTGGTCTTCGACTTCGTGCTGGTCCTGCTGCTCACCGCGCTGGCCGGGACGACCGCCGGGATCGTGATCGGCGTCGGCCGGGCGCTGCTCGCCCAGGAGGTGGAGGAGGCCCGGCTGCCCCGGGTGGTCGAGCACCTCTACGCGGTGCTGCGCATGGTGGTCGGTGGCGCGCTGGTCGCGATGCCGCTGCTCGCGGCTGGCTACGGCGAGATCGACTACGGCAACCGGGGGCCCGGCAGCTTCACCTTCATCCACGGCGGCGCGGCGCTCGCCGTGGCCACCGCGGGCGTGCTGACCCTGGCACTGGCCGGCGTGGTGCTGCTGAAGACCGACGACCAGCGCGGCACCGTGCCGTTCGGCCGCGAGCTGCTGGAGGCGCTCGGCGGCAGCCGCGACGTCCCCGAGCACCGGGCCAGCGGCACCGGATTCTTCATCGCGCTGGAGGGCGGCGACGGGGCCGGCAAGTCCACCCAGGCCCAGGCACTGGCCGAGTGGATCCGCAGCAAGGGCCACGAGGTGCTGCTCACCCGCGAGCCGGGCGGCAGCCCGGTCGGGCAACGGCTGCGCGGCCTGGTGCTGGACGTCGGCAACACCGGCCTGTCGCACCGCGCCGAGGCGCTGATCTACGCGGCCGACCGGGCCGAGCATGTGGAGAACGTGATCCGGCCCGCGCTGGCCCGCGGCGCCGTGGTGATCACCGACCGCTACATGGACTCCTCGATCGCCTACCAGGGCGCCGGCCGCGACCTGGCCGCCACCGAGGTGGCCCGGATCTCGCGCTGGGCCACCGGCGGGCTGGTGCCGGACCTGACCGTGGTGCTGGACGTGGACCCGACCAGGGCCCGCGAGCGGTTCACCGAGGCGCTGGACCGGCTGGAGTCCGAGCCGACCGAGTTCCACGCCCGGGTCCGGGCCGGCTTCCTGGCGCTGGCGGCCGCCGACCCGGTGCGCTACCTGGTGGTCGACGGCAGCGCGGCCCCGGCCGAGGTGACCACCGCGATCCGCCACCGGCTCGACCGCGAGCTGCCGCTCTCCGAGCAGGAGAAGGCGGCCCGCCGCGAGCAGGAGCGCCTCGCCAAGGAGGAGGCCGAGCGCAAGGCCGCCGAGGAGGCCCGCAGGAAGGCCGCGGAGGAGGCCGCCGAGCGCAAGCGCCAGGAGCTGCTGGAGCAGCTGCGCGCCGAGCAGGCCGAGAAGGAGCGCCTCGCCAAGGAGGAGGCCGAGCGGAAGGCGGCCGAGGAGGCCCGCAAGGCCGCCGAGGAAGCCCGGCAGAAGGCCGAGGAGGAGGCTGCGCGCCGAGCGGCCGAGGAGGCCGCCCGGCAGGCCGAGCAGGAGGCCCGGCTGGCGGCCGAGGCCGCCGAACAGGCCCGCCGCGAGGCGGAGGCCGCCCGGCAGACCGAGCTCCAGCGCCAGCGTGAGGCGCAGCGCGCCGAGCAGCGGCGGCGGGCCGAGGAGGCACTGCAGCGGGCCGAGGCGGCCCGGCTGGCGGAGGCCGCCGCGGCGGCGGCCCGGGCGGCGAACGACGCGGAGGACGTGACCGCCGAGCTGCCGGTGGTCGGACTGGAGAAGCCGGCCCCGGGGACGGGCGGCGACGGCTCGGGCGGTGCCGGGGGGTCGGCGGGCGGTGCCGGGGGTGCCGCGCCGAGTGCCTCGGCCGGCTCCGAGGACCTGACCGAGGAGATCTCCGAGCAGGACCGGCGGGCCGCGGTGGCCGCCGCCGATGCGACTGGGCACCGTCCCGAGCGGCGGAGCACCGGGGCCACCCCGGAGCAGCGGGCCGAGCCGGCGCTGGAGCGGACCGCGGTGCTGCCCAAGGTCGCGCGCGGCGGGGCTGTCGCGGCGGGCGGTGCGGTTGCGGGCGGCGGTGCGGTTGCGGGCGGCGGCGCGGCGGCCAAGCCGGGC